>NZ_JAXCIS010000221.1:0-8306 GCF_034044025.1 Pseudomonas sp. SED1 | reverse complement strand
TCGACTGATCCACTGCCTTCGCGAGCAAGCCCGCTCCCACATTTTGATCGGTGTATTTTCAGGGGGTCAGTAAACATCCCGACGATAACGGCCCTGCTCGATCAACCGCTCAACCGCCTCACTGCCCAGCACCTCGTGCAGCACCTGATCCACGCCTGCCGCCATGCCCTGCAAACTGCCGCAGACGTAAATCGCCGCGCCATCCGCGATCCATTTACGCAGCACATCCGCCGACTCACGCAGGCGATCCTGAACGTAGATTTTTTCCGCCTGGTCGCGGGAAAACGCCAGGTCCAGCAACGCCAGGTCACCGCTGGCCAGCCAGCCTTGCAGCTCGTCCTGGCAGTGGTAGTCGTGGGCGATATTGCGTTCGCCAAACAGCAGCCAGTTGCGCTGCTGACCGTCGGCAATCCGCGCCTTGAGCAAGCTGCGCAACCCGGCAAGGCCGGTGCCGTTGCCCAGCAGAATCATCGGCACCGGCTCGCTCGGCAGGTGGAAACCACTGTTACGCCGCAGTCGCAGGCTGATGGTCGAGCCCAGCGGTGCATGTTCGGTCAACCAGCCGGAACCCACGCCCACGCTGCCATCGGGGTGACGTTCCTGGCGCACGATCAGTTCCAGCACGCCGTCGCCGGCGATCGACGCGATGGAGTATTCGCGCATGCTCAACGGCACCAGTGCATTGACCAGCGCCTGGGCATGCAGGCCGACCAGATGCCCGCGATTGTCCGGTAGCTGGCGGCTGGTCAACGCGCGGTCGAGGGTGAATGCCAGGCCGTCGATCACCACACCTTCGCTGCCCGCCAGTCCCAGGCCGTCGAGGAAGTGTTCGATGGCCCATGGGCAATTACGCGGCAGCACTTCTACCAGGTCACCGGCCAGCCAATCCCGTGGGGCTGGCGGGGTGAGCCCGAGCAGATAGACGCCGGAGCCGCTGCTGTCCGGATTGAGCAAGGTACGGTGCTTCACGGTCCAGTTTTCATAGGTCGCGGTGGCCCATGCCGCCGCGGGTGCATGGCCGGTCAGTTGGCCGAGTTGTTGTTGCCAGTGCAGCAACGCATCGGTGTCGCCGCTGTCGACTTCCACCGGGGCGAACAGCGGGTTGCCGCCCTGGTGGGTCAGCCAGAAATGCAGGCGCCGGGCGAAGCCACAGAAGTGTTGGTACTGGCGATCACCCAAGGCCAGCACGGAGTAGTTCAAGCCCTTGAGAGAGAGGTCCTGGCCGAGCACGCTGCGTTCGAACCCCCGGGCGCTGTCCGGCGCTTCGCCGTCGCCGAAGGTGCTGACCACAAACAATGCATTGCTCGACTGGCGCAAATCTTCTTCGCTGACGCTGCCCAACGATTGCACCTTCACCGGCAAACCGGCGGCCTGCAATTGGCCGGCGGTCTGCCAGGCCAGTTGCTCGGCAAAACCGCTCTGGCTGGCAAAGCCGATCAGCCAGGCAGGGGCATCGCTGTGGTTATCGGTCAGGCCTTTACGCGCATCGCGCACCTGGCGCTTTTTGCGGCGGCGGTCCAGGTACAGCAGCCAGCCCGTGATAAAGAACAGCGGCATGAGCAGCGCGGTGAGGGTCAGGATGATGCGGCCGGGCAGGCCGAAATAACTGCCGGTGTGCAGTGCATAAATGCTGGTCAGGATCTGAGCCTTGAAGCTTTTGCCGGCGTAGGTGTCGTGGGATTTGACCTCGCCGGTGGCCGGGTCGAGGTTGATCTGGTTCAGTGCGCGGTCGTGAGGCGAGGTCTTCAGCAAGTAGTAGACAGTGGCGGGTTGCCCGGCGACCGCTGGCATCCGGATGTTATAGCCGCTCAAACCGGGGCCGGCGTTGCTGTAGATGCTGCTCCAGATGGCGTCGTAATTGGCCACGGGCGCTGGGCCTTCCGGCGCCGGGCCGCGTTTGCGTACGCGTTCGTTTTGTGGGGCGTCGGACAGCATTTTGGTCAGGCCATTGCTGTACCACTCGTAGGACCAGAACAGCCCGGTCAGCGCCGCCAATAGATAGAACAGCAGGCACCAGGTGCCGAACACCGAGTGCAGGTCCCAGTTGAAACTGCGGCCCTTTTTGCGCCAGTCGAGGGTCAGCCATGCGCGCCAACTGGCCGCTTGGCGCGGCCAGCGCAGGTACAGGCCCGAGAGGCAGAAGATAACCAGGATCAGCGTACAGGCGCCGGTGATTTGCCGGCCGGTGTCGCCGATGGCGAGGAAACGGTGCAGTTGCAGCACGAAGCCGAAGAACTCCTGGCCGACGGCGTCGCCCAAGTAGTCGCCGGTGTACGGGTCGAAGTAGCGCATCTGGCCACGACGTTCACCGGGCGGCGGGGTGAACCAGACCTTGGCGGCGTCGGTGCTGTCGGGTTGCACCGTGAGCATCGACACCACTTTGCCTTCACGGGCCTCCAGCAGTCGCACCAGCTCAGCGGGCGGCAGCACGCCGGCCGGACGTTTTTCCACCGTCAGCACCGTCGGGTTCAGCAACTCGATGATTTCATCCTGGAACGACACTGTCGCGCCGGTGATCCCCATCAAGGCCAACACCAGCCCGGCGGTAATGCCGAAGAACCAATGCAACTGGAACAGGGTTTTCTTCAACACGTCGTACGGCCTCGTCATCGGTTAGGTGTTTCACGGCGCGCATTATGCCGCGAGTTGTCGAGAAACATTCTTTTTTACACGCAAAAACCCCACGCATCCGATGCGTGGGGTTTTTGCGGTGATTTGTATCGGTTTAGAAATGGAAACTGGTGGTCAGCATCGCCGTGCGGCCCGCTGCCTGGTTGGCGAAGTGTGCCGCGAACGCCTTGTCGTAATACGTCTTGTCGGTGAGGTTTTGCACGTTCAACTGCAGGTCGACGTTCTTGGTCAGCTTGTAGCTGGCCATGGCGTCGTAGCGGGTATAGGACGGCACGTAAACGGTGTTGCCCGCGTCGCCATAGACTTCGTCGACATAGAACGCGCCGCCACCGATGGTCAGCTTTGGTGTCACGTCATAGGTGGTCCACAGGCTGAAGGTGTTCTTCGGCGTGTTGGGCATCTGGTTGCCTTTGTTGGAGCCGGCACTGACGACGCCGTTACGGCCGTTCAAGCCTGGGTCCACCAGTTCGCTTTTCAGGTAGCTGTAGCCAGCGAACACTTGCCATTGATCAGTGAGCTTACCGCTGGCGGACAACTCCAGACCGTCGACGCGGGATTCGCCGCCGTTTTCATAGGTCAGCGCGTCCACCAGGATGCGTGTGTTTTTCTTCTCGGTGCGGAACACCGCGGCGGTCAGGGACAGGCGGTCGTGGAATATGTCCCACTTGGTGCCCAGCTCGTAGTTGACGGTTTCTTCGGGTTTCAGGTCGCTGGCAGCGGCGCCGGCAGACAGCGGGTTGCCATCGGCACCTTCGCCCACCAGGCCGCCGGCTGGCGATGCCGAAGTGGCGTAGGACGCGTAGATGCTGCCGTTCTCCACCGGCTTCCAGACCAGGCCGGCCTGCCAGTTGAAGAACTGGCTGTCGTTCTTGATTTTGCTGCGGGCCGGGACGGTAGCGGTCGGCACCGCGTTGGTGTTGGCCACGGTGTCGAAGGTGTCGTAGCGCAGGCCGACGTTCAGCAGCCATTGCGGGTCCAGCTCAATGGTGTCGAACACATAGGCCGCGCGGCTGGTGGCTTTGGTGTTGGTACCGTTGTAGTTGCGCGCGATGCTGCTGGTCCACGGATCGCCCGGGTTCGGGTTGCTCAACGACGTACAGCTGGGCGCGGTGCCGGGGTTGCACACTTGCGCGTTGTTGGAGTTGCCGAAGTTGTAGCCGCTGACACGGGTTTCTTCACCGGTAAATTCCAGGCCAGTGGAGTAAGAGTGCTTGAAGCCCATGGCTTGGAAGCTGCCAAACAGGTCCGTCTGGTTGGTGGTGGTTTCGGTGGTGGACACGCGTGCGTTGGCGCGGCGCCATACGGTGCCGAACTGGCTGACATTACGCTTGCTGTCGTCCGGTTGCGTGAGGATGTAGTCCTGCCCGGTGTTGCCATGGCGCAGGGTGTTTTTCAGCGTCATGTTGTCGTTCAGGTCGTGCTCGATGGAGACCGTGCTTATGTCGGCGCGGGTCTTGCGGAAGTCGCGGCTCTTCAGGCCGTAGAAGTTATTGCTGTCACCGCCATCGGTGGGTTTGTCATGCACGTGGGCGGTGGCGGTCGGCGAGCTGTAGCCATACGGAATCCCCGAATCCGGCAGGTCGTTGCTTTCCATGTGGTAGTAGCTGAGGTTGACGCGGGTCGGGGTGCCCAGGCCAAAGGTCAGCGATGGGGCCACGCCCCAACGGTCGTAGTTGACGGCGTCACGCCCGGCGACGTTCTGTTCGTGGCTCATCAGGTTCAGGCGGAACGCCGCGCTGTCGAGGAACTGACGGTTGACGTCGAGCACGTAGCGGCGGGTCTGGTCGGAGCCATAGGTGAAACCGCCATTGGTGAAGTCCCGCGCCTGTGGCGTCTTGCTCACCAGGTTGAGGCTGCCGCCCGCCGAGCCGCGGCCGCCGAAGGACGAATTGGGACCTTTGCTGACTTCGATGGACTCGATGTCGAAGATCTCGCGGCTCTGGCCGCCGGTGTCGCGCACGCCGTCGAGGTAAGTGTCGCCCTGGGCGTCAAAGCCGCGAATGAACGGACGGTCGCCCTGTGGGTTGCCGCCTTCACCGGCGCCGAAGGTAATCCCCGGCACGGTGCGCAAGGCATCCTGCAACGAGGTGGCGGCGGTGTCCTTGAGGACTTGCTGCGGCACAACGGTGACCGAGCGCGGGGTGTCTACCAGCGGTGCGGTGTACTTTTGCGAAGAGGCTTTCTCGACCTGGTAGGACGTGCTGTCCTGTTCCTGGCCGGTGATGCTGGTGGCTCCCAGGGAAATGCTGTTGCGCTCGCCTTTCTGCTCGGTGTTTTCAGCCGCTTGCGCCAGTTGGGCGGCAGAGCTTGCGCTGATGGCAACGCCGATGGCCGAGGCCAGCAAACGCGGTGAACTGGCAGGTGTTTTTATCGAAGTGCGCGGCATGAAAGTGTCCTTTCCCCAAGGAGGTGAGGCCGCGGAATATAGGGAGAACAAGACTTTATATCAATTGCGATACATTACTATTCGCACTGAATTTACGTTCTTTACACTTTTTGCTTACGGTTTTTACATTCTCGTTCGTCTATTGCGCGGCAGTAGGGTTGTACACAGTCAATAAGAATCACTACCATTGGTGCCTCACTGTTTTCAGGTAACGCCCCCATGTTGCTGCACGTTCCCGGCCTGTTCTCTCGCGAGGAAGTGCTGCGCATCCGCGAAGCCCTGACGCACACCGAGTGGGCCGACGGCAAAATCACTGCCGGGCATCAATCGGCCAAGGCCAAACACAACCTGCAACTGCCGGAAGGCCACCCACTGGCGCAGGAAATCGGCGCGGCGATCCTTGATCGGCTGTGGAAAAATCCGCTGTTCATGTCAGCGGCGTTACCGCACAAGGTCTTCCCTCCGTTGCTCAACTGTTACACCGCCGGTGGCAGTTTCAACTTTCATATCGACAATGCCGTGCGCCAGTCCAAGGGCAGCCACGAGCGCGTGCGCACTGACCTTTCCTCCACGGTATTTTTCAGCGACCCCGACGACTACGACGGCGGCGAGCTGGAAATCCAGGACACCTTCGGCCTGCAGCGGGTCAAGCTGCCGGCGGGCGACATGGTGCTGTACCCCGGCTCCAGCCTGCACAAAGTCAACGCCGTGACCCGTGGCGCGCGCTACGCCTCGTTTTTCTGGACCCAAAGCCTGGTGCGCGAAGACAGCCAGCGCACGCTGCTGTTCGAGATGGACGGTGCGATCCAGCAACTGAGTCGGGACGTGCCCGACCACCCGGCGCTGATCCAGCTCACCGGGACCTATCACAACCTGCTGCGCCGCTGGGTTGAGGTCTGACCGTGGGCTTTTTATTGCGCCGTGAAGAAGTCCTCAACGTTGAGCAACTGCAGTCCATGCTCGACGATTCCCCGGTGCGCGCCGCCCAGGCGATTTTGATCGCCGCGAAAGAGGGCGTTGTGGATGCCCAGGCGCTGCTCGGGCAAATCCTGCTGGAAGGGCGCGGCATCGAGCGCGATGAAGCACTGGCGGTGCGCTGGTTCCGGATCGCCGCCCAAGGCGGGCATTTAATGGCGCGCAATATGCTCGGGCGTTGCCTGGAGCATGGTTGGGGATGTGGGGCGGATGCCGTGGCGGCAGCGCGGGAATATCGTCTGGCGGCCGAGGCGGGTCTGGATTGGGGGTTGTACAACTACGCCAACCTGCTGGCGACCGGGCGCGGGGTTGCCGAAGACCAAACCCAGGCGCTGGCGTGTTATCGACAGGCGGCGGAACTGGGTCATGCGAAGTCGATGAACCTGCTGGGGCGTTATCTGGAAGAAGGGCAGTACTGCCCGAGGGATGTGGAGGCGGCGGTGGCGTGGTATCGCCGGTCAGCAGAAGGCGGGGATTTTCGCGGGCAGTTCAGTTATGCGGCGGTGTTGGCGGACCGGGGCGAGATAGAAACGGCGCTGGAATGGTTACGCAAGGCACTGGCGGGCGGGAATTTGAAGTTCTTGCGGGTGGCGCACAAGGCGTTGTCTGCCGCCAATGACCCGCAGATACGGGCGATGGCCGAGACTTATCAAGAGCATGCGATTGAACTTGATCGTTCCCACGCTCTGCGTGGAAATACCGGCCTGGACGCTCTGCGTCCGCTCTAAGGGCGTGACGCAGAGCGTCAACGGATGCGTTCCCACGCAGAGCGTGGGAACGATCAGGGCGTGCGTTTACAGGTAGAACGATTTCAACGGCGGGAAGCCATTGAACTCAACAGCGCTGTAGCTGGTGGTGTACGCACCGGTAGACAACCAGTACATCCGGTCACCAATCGCCAGGTTCAGCGGCAGGCCGTACTTGTAGTTCTCGTACATGATGTCGGCGCTGTCGCAGGTGGGGCCCGCGATGACCACTTCTTCCATCTCGCCTTTCTTCTCGGTCCAGATCGGGAACTTGATGGCTTCGTCCATGGTTTCGATCAGGCCGGAGAATTTGCCCACGTCGGTGTATACCCAACGCTCGACGGCGGTGCGGGATTTACGCGCAACCAGTACCACTTCGCTGACCAGGATGCCGGCGTTGGCGATCAACGAACGGCCCGGCTCCAGGATGATTTCCGGCAGGTCGTCACCGAAATCTTCCTTGAGGAAGCGGATGATTTCTTCTGCGTAGGTTTCCAGGCTGTTGGTGCGGGTGATGTAGTTGGCCGGGAAGCCGCCGCCCATGTTGATCAGCTTGAGGTGGATGCCGTCTTCTTCCTTCAGGCGCTCGAAGATCACTTTGACCTTGGCGATCGCCGCGTCCCACACGCTGATGTCACGCTGTTGCGAGCCGACGTGGAAGGAGATGCCGTAAGGCACCAGGCCCAGGTCGCGGGCGAGGATCAGCAGGTCCATGGCCATGTCGGTCTGGCAGCCGAATTTGCGCGACAGCGGCCAGTCGGCCGTGGTCGAGCCTTCAGTGAGGATACGTACATACACTTTCGAACCCGGGGCGGCCTTGGCGATGTTGCGCAGGTCGGCTTCGGAATCGGTGGAGAACAGGCGCACGCCTTTCTCGTAGAAGTAGCGGATGTCCTTGGATTTCTTGATGGTGTTGCCGTAGCTGATACGGTCGGCGCTGACGCCGCGGTCCATGACCTTGTCCAGCTCGTAGATCGACGCGATGTCGAAGCTCGAACCTTTGTCTTTGAGCAGGTCGATGATCTCGACGGCCGGGTTGGCCTTGACGGCGTAGTACACCTTGGCGAATTCGAAACCGGCGCGCAGGTCATCGTAGGCCTGGCTGATCATTGCGGTGTCGATCACCACGAACGGGGTTTCTTGCTTGTCGGCAAACGCCTTCATTTTGTCAAAAGTGGCGCGTGCGAAATAGTCTTCGACGTTAATCGACATGCTGGGAACTCCTAAGGGCAAACTAAATTGATCAATGGGTGCAAATGAACGTCCTCCGTATCCCCACTTTGGTTCGCCTACTTCCCAAGGCATGTCGCCGAAAGCAAAAAGGCCATGGGATCAACCGCTTCCCTTGGCCTTGCTGTCTCGTCGTCAGTACTTGAGCCGGATGGATCGTTTCCAGCATGGACGTTCGGCGCGAACTTTAGGACGTGAGGGGCTATAGATCAACTAAAAATGTCGCGTTTTTGCACGCGTTCGTCGTGAGGCCGTGTGCAGCTACTTATGTAACCGACCGGTATGACGGATTGATGTTCCCCGGGAGGGGCAATTTGAGGTGATTCAGGCACAGTGAA
>NZ_JAXCIS010000220.1:0-5536 GCF_034044025.1 Pseudomonas sp. SED1 | reverse complement strand
ACCGCGGTGTGTCAGGTCATGCGAGCGCAGTCTCGGCAGGCGACACGATACTGGTCTTGCCCCCACGGGACTTACCGGAACTCAGGTACTCGGCAATCGACTCCTGGGTCACTTCCCCCAGAAACACCCGCTCCGCATCCATCACCGGCAACCACGAGCGGTTGAACTCGTACATGCGCGACAACAGGATGCGCAAATGCTCGTCATACGCCGCCGTGGCGTTGAACTCGCGCAGGTATTGGCCGCAGGTACCTGTCTGACGATGCAGATCGCGACGTCGTACATAGCCCAGCGCCTTGTTCTCGGCATCGGTAACCACCACGTAGCGACGGTCCAGCTCGTCCATCTGCTCCAGGGCGTCCGCCACTGGCGTCTCCGGGCTGACCGACGGCGCGTTGTCCGCCGCATCTTCGGCTTTCACCAGCAACAGACGCTTGAGGGTGCTGTCCTGGCCAACGAAATTGCTGACGAACTCGTCGGCAGGGTGGGCCAGCAGGGTGTCCGGGTGATCGATCTGCAGCAGCTTGCCGGCACGGAAGATCGCGATTTTGTCGCCCAGCTTGATGGCTTCGTCGATGTCGTGGCTGACCATAATCACGGTCTTGTTCAGCGCGCGCTGCATCTCGAAGAATTCGTTCTGGATCATCTCGCGGTTGATCGGGTCGACCGCGCCGAACGGCTCATCCATCAGCAGCAACGGTGCATCCGCCGCCAGGGCGCGGATCACGCCAATCCGCTGTTGCTGGCCGCCGGACAGTTCACGCGGGTAGCGGTGCAGGTACTGCTTGGGTTCCAGCTTGATCATGCTCATCAATTCGCGGGCGCGGTCATGGCATTTCTGCTTGTCCCAGCCCAGCAGCTTGGGCACCACCACGATGTTCTCTTCGATGGTCATGTTCGGGAACAAACCGATCTGCTGGATCACGTAGCCGATGTTGCGACGCAGGGTCACTTCGTCCAGGTCGGTGGTGTCTTCACCGTTGATCAGGATCTTGCCCGAGGTCGGCTTGATCAGGCGGTTGATCATTTTCAGCGTGGTGCTCTTGCCGCAGCCCGACGGGCCGAGGAATACGCAAATTTCGCCTTCGTTGACGGTCAGGCTTACGGAATCAACGGCGGTAATGGTCTTACCGTTGCTTTGGAAGGTCTTGGTCAGGTTTTGAAGTTCGATCATTTGAGCAGTCCTTTTGGAGTCAGCGTGCGTTGCAGCCATTGCAGAAGCAGGTCGGCGAAGATGGCCAGGAGACTGACCAGTACGGCGCCAACGATCAGCATCGACATGTCGCTGCGGCTGATGGAAGCCAGAATTAGTACACCCAGGCCACCGGCGCCGATGGTGGCGGCGATGGTCATCACACCAATGTTCATCACCACGGCGGTGCGCACACCGGCGAGGATCACCGGCACGGCAATCGGCAACTCGACCATGCGCAGGCGCTGGCCGAAGGTCATGCCGATGCCTTTGGCGGCTTCGCGGATGCCTGGCTCAACGCCGGTGAGGGCGAGGTAGGTGTTACGCATGATGGGCAACAGGGAATAGAGGAACACGGCGGTGATCGCCGGCATCGGCCCCAGGCCCTGGCCGAACTTGGAATAGAACGGCAGCAGCAGGCCGAACAGCGCAATCGACGGCACGGTCAGCAGCACGGTGGCGCTGGCTTGCAACGGGCCGGCCAAGGTCGGGAAGCGGGTCATCAGCACGCCCAGAGGCACGCCTACGACGATTGCCAGGATCACTGCAATGCCGACCAGGGTGATGTGCTGCCAGGTCAGTTGCAGGACGAGTGCCCAATCAAGATGGGAAAAGGCGTTCAGGAATTCCATGTCTTCTCCTCTTAGTTGATCGGATGCTGGCGCAGAAAATCTGCGGCCACAGCGGATGGGCTTTCATGGTCGACGTCGACCCGCGCATTCAGCTGGCGCATGGTTGCGTCGTCGAACAGCGCGGCCAAGGGCGCAAGGTCTGCGGCCAGTTGCGGGTGGGCGTCGAGGTAAACCTGACGCACCACGGGGGCTGCGGTGTAGTCCGGGAAGTAATGCTTGTCGTCATCCAGCAGCTTCAGTTTGAAGGCGTTCAGGCGACCGTCGGTGGTGTAGACCAAACCGGCAAACACCTGGCCATTTCGCAGCGCGGTGTAAACCAGGCCGGCGTCCATCTGGCGGGTGTTTTTGCGGGTCAGGTTCATCTCGTACAGCTTGACCATGCCGGCCATGCCGTCGGAACGGTTGGCGAACTCGGTGTCCAGGGCCACCAGGCGGTTTTCCTTGGTTTTCTCGGCCAGTGCCGCAGTCAGGTCGCTGATGCTGTTGATCTGCGGGAATTCCTTGGCCACGTTCTCTGGTAATGCCAGCGCGTAGGTGTTGCTGAATTTCGACGGGGAGAGCCAGACCAGGCCTTTTTTCGCATCGAGTTCTTTCACTCGGGCGTAGGACTGTTCGCTGTCGAGCTTCTCGTCGACATGGTTGTAGGCCACCAGCGAAACGCCGGTGTATTCCCAGATCAGGTCCAGTTGCCCGCTTTCCTGGGCACTGCGTGCCAGGTTGCTGCCCAGGCCGCCGGTCACACGGGTGTCGTAACCCTTGGTGCGCAGGTACTGGGAAGTGATTTCGGCGAGCAGGGTCTGTTCAGTGAACACCCGGGCGCCGATACGAATGACCGGTTTTTCAGCGGCTTGCGCAAACCCTGCGAACAGCAGGACGCAGCTCAATATCAATGTCAGTTTTTTCATGTGAATTCCTGTTTCAGGCCTAAGACGGGGCCAAAGCCTTAAGACGGACGCAACCCGCGTTCCAGCCAAAGGCGGCTGGCCATGGTCACCAGACCGTCGAGCAGCAAGGCCAGCAGCGCGGTGCACGCGGCGCCGAGCAGCAGTTGCGGCTGATTGTTCAGGGCAATGCCGGGGAAGATCAGGCTGCCCAGGCTGTTGGCGCCAATCAGGAACGCCAGGGGCGCGGTACCGACGTTGATCGCCAGGGCCACGCGCACACCGCCGATGATGATCGGCACGGCGTTGGGCAGTTCCACGCGAAACAGCACTTGGCGCGGCGTCATGCCGATGCCGACGGCGGCTTCTTTCAGGGAACCTTGAACGTTTTTCAGGCCTTCATAAGTGTTGCGCACGATGGGCAGCAACGAGGCGAGGAACAGCGCGAAGATCGCGGGGCCGCTGCCGATGCCGAGGACACCGAGGGCGATGGCCAGTACGGCCAGGGGAGGAACGGTATTGCCGATGTTGAAGATCTGCATGAAGCGTTCTGCACGCCCGACCATATTCGGTCGGCTGAGCAGGATACCGGCGGGAATCCCTACGATCAGGGCGGCCAGCATCGAAACAACGACGAGGATCAAGTGAGCTTGCAGGTAAAACAACAAATCGTCGCGGTACAGTTCGATCGTGTTGATGCCGATCCAGTGGACCAGCAGGGCCAGGAGAGCGACGACAACCGCTCCTCCTATAAGCCCTTTGCCATAGCGAATAGCCACAGGCGGACTCCTTTTTTCTTCTGTCGGCGAACACATTTCCGAGCGGCAATGCCATTCCTGGCTGTCGGCAAATATGGTCGCGAAATGCAGCTCGCCAATACCGGCAACGCGGTATGAGGTCGAGCCATGAGCGCAGCCTCGTCAGGCTAACTTGCTGATTTTTCAGCCCCTGTTACGAGTGCGATAGCAGGGGAGTGGACGTCTCTACCTTTTAAAAGGTTCCATACTTGGCAGCAATTAGCCACCCCCAATGGGGTGAACGGTGGTCTGTAACCCCGGGTTTGCGCTATACTCGCCGCCCTTTTTTGACTCACCTGCCAGGCGATTTCCCATGACCCACCAGGCCGCCGAAGTCGCGAAACGCCGCACTTTCGCCATTATTTCCCACCCCGATGCCGGTAAAACCACCATCACCGAAAAGCTGTTGCTGATGGGCAAGGCGATCGCGGTGGCCGGCACGGTGAAATCCCGTAAATCCGACCGCCATGCCACCTCCGACTGGATGGAAATGGAAAAGCAGCGTGGTATCTCCATTACCACGTCGGTCATGCAGTTCCCGTATCGCGACCACATGATCAACCTGCTCGACACCCCGGGCCACGAAGACTTCTCCGAAGACACCTACCGCACCCTGACCGCGGTGGACTCGGCACTGATGGTCCTCGACGGCGGTAAAGGCGTTGAGCCACGTACCATCGCGCTGATGGACGTTTGCCGCCTGCGGGACACGCCGATTGTCAGCTTTATCAACAAACTCGACCGTGACATTCGCGACCCGATCGAACTGCTGGACGAAATCGAAGCCGTCCTGAAGATCAAGGCCGCGCCGATCACCTGGCCGATTGGTTGCTACCGCGACTTCAAGGGCGTGTACCACCTGGCCGACGACTACATCATTGTGTACACCGCCGGCCATGGCCACGAACGTACCGATGTGAAAATCATCGAGAAGCTCGACTCCGACGAAGCCCGCGCCCACCTGGGTGACGAGTACGACCGGTTTGTCGACCAGCTGGAACTGGTGCAGGGCGCCTGCCACGAGTTCAACCAGCAGGAATTCCTCGACGGCCAGCTGACGCCGGTGTTCTTCGGTACCGCCCTGGGTAACTTCGGTGTCGATCACGTGCTCGACGCCGTGGTCAATTGGGCACCCAAGCCGCTGGCACGTGTTGCCAACGAGCGTACCGTTGAACCCGTGGAAGAGAAGTTTGCCGGCTTCGTGTTCAAGATCCAGGCGAACATGGACCCGAAACACCGTGACCGTATTGCCTTTATGCGTATCTGCTCCGGCAAATATGAAAAAGGCATGAAGATGCGCCACGTGCGTACCGGCAAGGACGTGCGCATCGGTGACGCCCTGACCTTCTTCTCCTCCGAGCGTGAGCAACTGGAAGAAGCGTTTGCCGGTGACATCATCGGCTTGCACAACCACGGCACCATCCAGATCGGCGACACCTTCACCGAAGGTGAAGTGCTGGGCTTTACGGGTATTCCGCACTTCGCCCCGGAACTGTTCCGCCGCGTACGCCTGCGTGACCCGTTGAAATCCAAGCAACTGCGCCAGGGTTTGCAGCAGTTGGCGGAAGAGGGCGCCACCCAGGTGTTCTTCCCGGAGCGCAGCAACGACATCATCCTCGGCGCCGTTGGTGTGCTGCAGTTCGATGTGGTGGCCAGCCGTTTGAAAGAGGAATACAAGGTGGAATGCTCCTACGAGCCGATCACCGTGTATTCCGCGCGTTGGATTGATTGCAGCGATAAGAAGAAGCTGGAAGAGTTCAAGGTCAAGGCTGTGGAAAACCTCGCGATCGACGGCGGTGGGCACCTGACCTACCTGGCCCCGACCCGGGTCAACCTGGCGCTGATGGAAGAGCGTTGGCCGGATGTGAAATTCCGTGCGACTCGCGAACACCATTAAGGGTTAGCGGTGGACGAAAGGGCGAGGCTGTCATGGCTTCGCCCTTTTTTTGTGTGGGCAGGGGTAGGTGGGGTGTATATCCGTTATTTGGGTGATGGCTGGTATGGGTTCCGCTCTTACAGCGGCTCACTTTTGAA
>NZ_JAXCIS010000021.1:0-49022 GCF_034044025.1 Pseudomonas sp. SED1 | reverse complement strand
TTTGATCTTCATTGCCCAGGGAAGGGTGCTTGGTCTTATTCGGCAAAACTGCGATCAAAGAAGTACACCGCCCCAGGCTTCAGGTTCTCCACTGTCGCCTGCGGCCGTCCGCCCTCGCCATGCTTCTTGCGCCCCGTCTCCCGCAAAAAGCCGGCCTCAGTCAACTTCAGCAACCGCTGGCGAATACTGGTCTTCAGCACCGGCCGCGCCAGCACCAGCGAAAAGATCGTGGTCGCCTCCGGTGCACTGAACTCATTGCCTAAAAACATCAACGGCAAGCTGCTGTACAGCGACTTGGAAAACAGCCTTTCCTGTACCGCCGCCACAATCGCGTTGTGATCGAACGGCAACTTGACCGCGCCTGCCGCCACCGCATCCAGCGAGAACCACCGCTGATGCCCAGCCAGCGTCACCTCGTCAGCCACAATCGCCAGGTAATAGGTTGACGACGACCAGCACCGCGGATCGCGAAACGCATCGCCCACCGTCCCCACTTGCTCATACCAGGCCAGCGCCAGTCCGACTTTGTCACTGGCCCGCAACCGCTCCACGGCATCCTGAAGGCTCAGATCTTGCACGCCGCCATTCACTACCACGCCCGGTAACGCCCAGTGCCCGGCGAAGGGCTCGGCTTCGCGCTGGTTGAGCAAGATCTTCAACTCCCCGGAGGCACGGCAATAGAACAGCACGCACAAGTCGACGGTATGCAGGTAAGTGCTAAGGGTGGGGGCGTGGTCTGGCATGTCGGGTCCTGTTGGCAGCGGTAGGGCACAGTCTAACGGATCAAACGGCGATGTCGTGTACTCGATCCAGGCTAGGTAAATAAATGTTTCTTGCTATGAAAGTACATGACGTGTACGTTTGTATCCGGGCCACAGGAGAACACGCACATGACCGTCTCTAAAAACGCTATCGCCTCATTCGACGTCGACGCCCAGAAGAGCTTCACGCCACTGTGCCCCAATGAATTGCCGGTCGCCGGCGGTGACGAGATCGGCGCCGAGCTCAATTACATGGCCAGCCTCGCCGGGCGCCGGGTCGGCAGCAAGGACGCCCACACCCCGCACGCGCCCTGGGTGGTGCAACACCACAGCGAGATGCTGCAACCCACCGGGCTGGTGCACGCCGACGTCACCTGGGTCGCCCACTGCGTACCGGGCACCGAGGGCTTCACCTTGCTGGACGAACTGACCACGCCCTATGACTACGACTACTTCATCTGGAAAGGCGTCGAGCCCGACCTGCACCCCTACGGCGCCTGCTACCACGACCTCCACGACAAACTCTCCACCGGCGTCATCGAATACCTCAATGCCCAGGGCGTCCAGCGGGTGATCGTCGGCGGCCTGGCCCTGGATTACTGCGTCAAGACCACCGCCTTGCAACTGCTCAAGGCCGGCTTCGAAGTGATCCTGCACCTGCCGGCGTGCCGTGGCATCAGCGAGGACGGCGGCGTGCAGGCGGTCAACCATCTGCAACAAGTCGGTGTTGTGATTACCCGCAATCGGGAAGAACTGGCCGCGATGGCCGCGCGTTAAGGAGTACCTCATGGAAAGTGCATACGACTACGAAAACAGTGTGATCCAGGGTTTGCTGGACACCGACTACTACACCTTCACCATGATGCAGGCCGTGCTGCACCAGCACCCGAATGTCGATGTGGAATACCAGTTCATCGTCCGCTCCAAAGAGAAACTCGGGCACCTGATTCCCGAGCTGCGGGTCGAGCTGGAAAAACTCGCCGGCCTCAGCATGCGCGAAGGCGAGCTGCGCTTTCTGTTCAACCAGCGCCGTGAGTACCTGACCCCGGATTTCGAGCGTTTCCTGGGCCTGTTCCGCTTCAACCTGCGGTATATCCACGTCAGTGAAATCGACGGCCAACTGAACATTCGCGTGGTTGGCCCGATGCTGCACTGCATCATGTTCGAACAGCCGGTATTGGCCCTGGTCAGCGAGCTGCGCAACCGCGACAAATACCCCGACGTGACCCTCGAAGACGTCACCCGCAAGCTTTATCAGAAGTTCGACTGGCTGGAGAAAAACCTCACCCGCGACGAACTGGCCGACCTGCGCGTCTCGGACTTTTCCACCCGCCGCCGGCTGTCGTTCAAGGCCCAGCGCGAAGTGGTCGACATCATGCGCCGTGACTTTCCCGGCCAGTTCATCGGCACCAGCAACGCGCACCTGGCCTACGAATTCGACTTGCCGCTGATCGGCACCATGGCTCACCAATGGCTGATGGTGCACCAGCAACTGGGCCGGCTGCGGGAAAGCCAGAACGCGGCGCTGGAAAACTGGGTGCGCGAATACCGTGGCCGGTTGGGCATCGCCCTGACCGACTGCATCAGCACCGACTTTTTCCTCAAGGATTTCGACCTGTACTTCGCCAAGCTGTACGACGGTTTGCGCCAGGACTCCGGTGACCCGATCGTGTGGGCCGACAAGGTGCTGGCCCGCTACAAGGAGCTGGGCATCGACCCGATGACCAAGGACCTGATGTTCTCCGACGGCCTGAACTTCGAAAAATGCCTGCCGATCCTGCGGCACGTGCGGGGCAAGGCCAAATTCGGCTTCGGCATGGGCACCAGCCTGGCCTGCGATGTGGACGGCGTAGAACCGCTGAGCATCGTGATGAAACTGGTGCGGGTGCATGGCGAGCCGGTGGTGAAGTTCTCCGATGACCCGATCAAGAACGTCTGCGAAGACGCCTCGTTCCTGCAGTACGCGGCGCAGGTGTTCAACGTCAGCAACGTCAATCCGCAATTGGGGGTGTGACATGCACACACAGGCACGTATCGCACACGCACTGAATATCAACCGGCTGCTCGGCAAGGGTGGCGAGGGCGCTGAGCTGCAACGGCGTATCGACTTCATCAAGCGCACGTTGCGCCGGTCCGGCTGCCACGCGTTGGTGCTGGGCATCAGCGGCGGCGTCGACTCACTGACCGCCGGGCGCCTGTGCCAACTGGCGGCGGAGCAACTGCGCAACGAGGACTACGAGGCGCGGTTTATCGCCATGCGCCTGCCCTATAAAACCCAGACGGACGAACGCGACGCCCAGGCCTCCCTGGACTTTATCGCGCCGGACCAGATCGAGACGCTGAACATTGCCGCCTGCGTCGACGGGCTGATGGGCAGCCTGTCTGCCGGGCAGGCCAGCGCTGAACGCATCGACTTTATCAAGGGCAACGTCAAGGCCCGGGCGCGGATGATGGCGCAGTACGCCGTGGCGAATTTGTATAACGGCCTGGTGGTGGGCACCGACCACGGCGCAGAGGCGTTGATGGGTTTTTTTACCAAGTTCGGTGACGGCGCCTGCGACCTGGCACCGCTGTCCGCCCTGACCAAGACCCAGGTGCGCCTGCTGGCCGGCGCCCTCGGCGGGCCACCGCACTTGGTGACGAAAGCGCCGACCGCCGACCTGGAAGAGCTGGCCCCGGGCAAGCTGGATGAGCTGGCCTATGGCTGCAGCTATGACGAGATTGACAGCTATCTGATGGGTGAGGCGGTGAGTGAGCGGGTGAGGACGATTGTCGAGAACGCCTACTTCAAGACCGCTCACAAGCGGGCGCTGCCTATCGTTCCATAATGCCCGGAGCGACGAACATCAAAATGCAGGAGCCGGCAAACCAGCTCCTGCATTAGATCTTCATACCCCTCAAGACTTCCTGTTCCTTCCCGGTACTGTTGACGTTGACCGTACGCGCAACACTCACGCGGTCACCGTCAAACTCACACACTACCCGGTCGCGAAACGCCGTCTGCGGGTAGATCCAGGTCATCTCCAGTGTCCTGGCATCCAGCCAGCGCGAGCCGGCAACGAGCTGCGCATCCTTGAATTCATAACCGTGGTGCAGCGCCCGGCCCGGCATGCTGGTGGTGCCGCTGATCCAGTAATCAATCCCCACCTCAAGGGTATGGCTGGCCGTGCTGTCGGTCAGTTGGAAGCGCAGCACATCGCCCTCAACGGCAAACGCCACTTGCTGCACATCCAGTCTGTTAGGTTCCACTTGATACACACCCGTGAAATCCAACGGCGCTGCGCACACTGAAAGCAGTTCAGGCCGCTGCGCCATGTTCGCCAGGCGTTGCTCCAACCGCGCATCTACTTCTGGGTCGACGCTGCAATCACCACCAAACGCCGCCGGAAAATGCCGCTCGACAAACGGAATCAGCTCCGCCGAATTCTTCATCCCGCCGATCACCACCAGCGTTGCACCGTACTCGCGGAACACCATCGCCATCTGCACAAACACCCCGACCGCGCTGAAGGCGTGTGCCGGTTTCATCATCCAGTGATAACCGTAGCGGCTGTCCGGCCCGCCTTGTGGGCGAGTGGCCGCTGCAACCCAGGCCGCTGGCAGAACCTGGTGGCCGTGCCACACGCCACCTTGTGCATGCAGCACACCGAGCTTGAGCATCGCCGAGGTCGGTGCCTTCAAGCCATTGCCGCCGGGGTTCACGCCATCGGGGCCGATGTCCCAGCTTTCATTGTGGATGTCCAGCGGCACAAACAGCCGGGGCTTGAGGTACGCGTGCAAGGTTTGCCCGGTGACCTTGTTGATCAGCGCCGACAGCATGTAGCTGGCCGCACTCGTATAGACGTAGGTGGTACCCGGCGCATAGGCCAGCGGGATTTTGAAGAACTCGGCAATCCAGCTGGTCTCGATGCCGCGCCATACTGCGCCCGAGGTGTTGGCGGCGTGGCCGGTGCGCATGCTCAGCAGGTGCTCCACGGTCATGTCTGCCAGGCGCGGGTCGGCATCCGCCGGCAGAAACTCGGGAAAGAACTCCACCAGCCGGTCATCCAGCTTCAACAAGCCTTCATCCAGCGCCAGGCCAATGGCACACGCCGTGAAGCTTTTGGCCACCGAGTGCAGTACCCGCGGCTCGTTGGGGTCCACCGGCCAGCTCCAGCCTTCGGCGACCACGTGGCCATGGCGGTGCAGCATCAGGCCTTGCAGGTCGAGGCCGGCGGCTTTCACTTCATCGAGAAAGGCAATCAGGTGCTCGGGGTCAACGCCGACGCTGCTGGCGCTGGCGCGGGACAAACCATCGTAGGACATGGGCATAAACAGGCTCGTGGGGGAGAGGGGAGTCAACGGCTGCGGTGCACCAGCCGCGAATAGGAAATCAGCATGCTGGTCAGCTCCTGGCTGACGCTGGTGAGCGGTGATGAACGGCGGCTGATCAGGCACACATCGCGCGTCGCCAGCGGTTCTTCGATGGCGATGGTGGTCAGGGCGCTGGAAAACAGCTTCATCCCCGGCAGCATGCGCGGCTCGATGGTCAGGTAATCGGTTTCCGAGACGATGTGCAGGGTTTCCAGCAACGAATCGGTGGTGATCGCGATCTTCGGCGGCGCCAGGCCTTGGGTGCGGAACAGTTCGATCAAGCGGTTTTCCGCACCGCCCACCACGCCGGCCGGCCGCACGCTGATCCACTGGCAGTCGGTAAGGGCTTGCACGGATTTTGCCTGGGCTTGCGGGTGGCCCTTGCGCGCAATAATGCCGGCGTTGGAGCTGTAGAGTCGGTCGATGGCCAGGTCGATATCAGCAACGTTCGGCGCCAGCGGGCACAGCACGAAATCCAGGCGGCCATCGCGGACTTTTTCCACCAGGCCCTTGGTGGTTCCGCTGGCTACGTGTACCTGCATGCGCGGGAAGCGCTGGGTGAAGTTGCTCAGCACGGGCAGCAGCAATTCGGCCAAGGGTTCGGAGGTCACGCCCAGGGCAATATGGCCTTCGGGTTCGCCTTTCCAGGGTTGCAGGTCGAGCAGGGCGCGTTCGCAGTCGAGGGTGATGGAGCGGGCACGGGCCAGGAACACCTCGCCGGCGGGGGTCAGGTTGATGCCCTGGTTGGAGCGTTGCAGCAGCACCACCCCGAGTTCCTTTTCCAGGGTCTGGATCGATTGGGTCAGGGTGCTTTGCGCCACATCCAGCTGGCGTGCGGCAGAACGGAAGCTGCCTTTTTCAACCACGGAGCAGAACGCACGAAGATGGGTGAGGGTCATGACAGTCGGCTCAGTCAGTGCTGCATTTAAACCATTGAATGCCAGCCAGCTTATCTGATGACTATAGGTGCGCACAGATCGGTATGCACGATCACGATCATTATTTCTGATCATTGAAATCGCATTTTTTCCCGCTACAGGCCCTGGTTTCTCGGTACGGTAAGCCCAGGGCGGCACATGGACGGTTGATGATCGGATAAACCGAGCCCGATCACTCGGAGCGTTCTTCTCAAGCTCATTGGGTGGCGAATAAGATCGGTCCAGGAACATTCGCAAACCGTTATCAGCGACTAAAACAACAACAACTATTCAGGTGTTCGGCCGTGCCTCTTTTTGGGTCCTGCCAGCGTCCGAACCCAAGCGTAAGGATCATTCAAGGTGCATTTATCATGAACAAGACTTTAATCCTGGCTGGCGCCTTGTCCGCCGCGCTGATGGGCACTGCCCACGCCGAGAATCTGTTGAGAGTCGCGTTGAACGCTGACATTCGCAGCACCGAGCCAGGCGTCAACCGTGACACCAACTCCGACGCCGTCATCCTGCACATTACCGAAGGACTGGTGGCCTTCCGTGAGGATGCCACCGTCGGCCCGCTGCTGGCCAAGGACGTGCAGGTGTCCGACGATGGCCTGCGCTACACCTTCCATCTGCGCAGCGGAGTCAAGTTCCAGAACGGTGCGCCGTTGACCTCTGCCGAAGTGTTATGGACCTGGAAGCACTACCTGGACCCGAAAACCCAATGGCGCTGCGCCCCGGAATTCGACGGCCATGGCGGCGCCAAGATTGTCGACATGAGCGCCCCGGATCCACTCACCGTGGTGTTCACTCTGGACAAGCCTAACGGCCTGTTCCTCACCAGCACCGCGTTGCCGGAGTGCGGTGGCAGCGGCATACTGCACCCCGACTCGGTGGTCGATGGCCAATGGAAAGCGCCCATCGGCACCGGCCCGTTCCGCTTGGGCGAATGGAAACCCGGTCAATACATCGACCTGCTGCGCAACGCCGACTACACCCCGCGTGACGAGAAAGAACCGGATGGCTACACCGGCAATAAAACCACGACCCTCGACCGTGTACGCCTGCTGGTGATCCCCGACCCGGCGGCGGCCAAGGCGGCGTTGCTGTCGAAGAACGTCGACCTGCTGATTGACGTTACACCCCTGGACGCCACCGAACTGGCCGCCAACCCGGGCATCAAGGTCACCTCCAGCGGCACCATGTCGGTCAACGCATTGCTGTTCCAGACCCGCGACCCCTTACTGAAAGATGTGCGCCTGCGCCAGGCCATCGCCCACTCGCTGGACTCCGCACAAATCGTCGCCGCCCTGACCGGTGGCCGTTCCCAGGCCAACAACTCGATGGTCGCCAGCGGTAGCCACTACCATCAGGCCGTCGAGAATCAGGGCTTCGATTTCGACCCGGCCAAGACCGCACAGCTGCTGCGGGAAGCCGGCTATAAAGGCCAGCCGATCAAGCTGATCGTCAACAAACGTTACGCCGCGATCTTCGACATGGGCGTGTTCGTGCAAGCCATGGCCAAGGCCAGCGGCCTCAACCTGGAACTGGAAACCCTGGAGTGGGGCACTCAGTTGGAGCGCTACCAGACCGGTAACTACCAGATGATGGCTTTCCCGTACTCCGAACGCCTCGACCCGGCCCTGAGTTTCGACTCGATGACCGGCAACAAGGACAAGGAAGCGCGCAAGGTCTGGGACAACCCCCAAGCTCAGGAATGGCTGCGTGAAGCCCAGCGTGAAGGCGATATCACCAAGCGCCAGGCCTTGTTCGACCAACTGCATCAGCAGATGCTCAAGGACGTGCCGATGATCCCGATGTACAACGGCAATGCGATTGCAGCCAGCCGTGATTACGTGAAAGGCCTGCGCACCTGGCCGGTGTCCAAGCCGCGCTTGTGGACCGTCAGCGTGCCTGCGACCGGGAGTAACTGAGGATGTTGCGTTTCATCTTCCAACGGCTGGCGATGTCGATCCCGACCTTGCTGCTGATCTCGCTGATGGTGTTCGCGATCATCCGCCTGGTGCCCGGTGACCCGGCGCTGCTGATGCTCGGCGACATGGCCGATGCCCACAGCCTGGAGGTCGCCCGCGCGTCCCTGGGCCTGGACCAGCCGCTGCCGCTGCAGTTTGTGATCTGGCTCAAGGCAGTGCTCAGCGGTGACCTCGGGCATTCCATCACCACCAACGAAGCGGTGTTGCCGCTGATTCTTGACCGCTTCCAGGTGAGTGCCGGGATCGTACTGGTATCGGTGTTGCTCGCGGCGTTGATTGCGGTCCCGGCGGGCTTGCTCTCGGCGTGGAAACAGAACAGTTCCCTGGACTTTGGCGTGGTATCTACCGCCACTTTGTTGCTGTCGATCCCGAGCTTCTGGCTGGGATTGCTGTTGCTCTACGCGTTCGGCATCAAGCTCGGCTGGCTGCCGGTGGTGGGTTACGTGTCGTTCGGCCAATCGCCGTGGCAAGCCTTGAGTTTTATCGTGCTGCCGATCGTCACTCTGACATTGGTGGAACTCGGTGCGATCACCCGCATGGCCCGCGCCAGTGCAATCGAAGTGCTGCGCCTGGAGTACATCACACACGCCCGGGCCAAGGGGTTGTCGGAGCGGGCGGTGTTATGGCGCCATGCACTGCGCAACTCGTTTGCGCCGACCCTGACCCTGATCGGCCTGATCCTCGGCAACCTGCTCAGCGGTATCGCGGTGCTCGAAACCGTGTTCACCCTGCCAGGCATCGGCCGGCTGATGGTCGACGCTATCTACGCCCGGGACTACCCGGTGCTGCAAGGCTGCCTGCTGCTGGTGACCTTTGTCTATGTGCTGGTCAACCTGTTGGTGGACCTGCTGTACCCGCTCTTCGACCCCAGGGTTAAGTTATGAATAAGCCTCTACCTGCCGCACCCGAGGTGCTGTTGCCGGCACCGGCGCGTGTCCCCAGGGCCTGGCGTGTTCCGCCGCTGAACGCGTTGATCGGCGCGCTGCTGCTGGCCTTGTTGTTGATCATGGCCTTGCTGGGCCTGGTCTGGACGCCCCATGACCCATTGGCCCTGAACCTGTTGGCGCGCTTGCAGGCGCCCACCGCCGCGCACTGGCTGGGCACCGACGAATACGGCCGCGACGTGCTGAGCCGCTTGATGATTGGCGCGCACACCAGCCTGTGGGTGAGTGTGTTGACGGTGACGCTGGCGATTACTGCCGGCACGGTGCTTGGCCTGCTGGCCGGGTTCCTGCGGGGTTGGGTCGACCGTGGCCTGATGATGGTCAACGATGCCTTGCTGGCGTTTCCCGGAATCCTGCTGGCCCTGGGCTTGATGGCAATCATCGGCCCGAGCCTGTACGGCATCGTCTTCGCCTTGAGCCTGGCCTACACGCCATCGGTGGTGCGGGTGGTGCGCGGCACGGTGCTGTCATTGCGGGAGAAGGAGTTTGTCGAAGCCTCGCGGGTGATCGGCAACTCCGAGCTGTACACCATGCTGCGGCACATCGCGCCGAACTGCGTGGCGCCGGTGTGCGTGCTGGCTACCAGCATGTTCGGCTGGGCGATCCTGGCGGAAAGCTCCCTGAGTTTCCTCGGCCTGGGCGTACCGCCGCCGGCTGCCACCTGGGGCAACATGCTCGCCGCCAGCCGGCCGTATATCGCCACGGCCAGTTGGCTGGGGCTGTTTCCCGGTGTCTGCATCGCCATGGCGTTGCTGGCGTTCAACCTGTGTGGCGATGCCTTGCGCGATCGTCTCGACCCACGGATGAGTAAATGACCATGACTGACATCCTTCTGGCAGTCGACCGGCTGAAAATCCGCGTGGGGGCCAACGGCCCGCTGGCGGTCAACGACCTGAGCTTCACCATCGCCCCCGGCGAAATCGTGGCGCTGGTGGGCGAGTCCGGCAGCGGCAAGACCATGGCCGCCCGCGCCGCTATCGGCCTGCTGCCACCGCCGCTTGAGCAATGCAGCGGCCAGGTGCGCTTCCAGGGCCATGACCTGGGCAGCCTTGCGCCTGAGCAACTGCGCCAGTTGCGTGGGGCGAAGATCGGCATGGTGTTCCAGGAACCCATGGTGTCCCTCAACCCGTCCATGAGCATCGGCGAGCAAATGGCCGAAGGGTTGCGCCTGCACACCAAGCTGACGGACGCGCAGATCCGTGAGCGCAGCCTGGAAATGCTCGGGCATATCGGCATCAAGGACGCCGAACGATGCCTGGCGGCGTTTCCCCACGAGTTCTCCGGCGGCATGCGCCAACGCATCATGCTCGCCTCGGTGATGCTGCTGCGCCCGGCCTTGCTGATTGCCGACGAGCCCACCACGGCCCTGGATTGCCTGGCGCAACTGGACGTGTTGAAGCTGATGCTCGACCTGACCCGCGAGCAGGGCACGGCGATCCTGTTTATCAGCCACGACCTGTCACTGGTGGCTCGCTACGCCGACAAAGTGGTGGTGATGCGCGAAGGCCGCGCAGTGGAGCAGGGCACTATCGAACAGATCCTGCTGGCGCCCAAGGCCGAGTACACCCGGCAACTGCTGGATGCCCTGCCTCGGCGCGGCACCCTGGCGCCATTGCCCAAGGCCGACCGGCCGTTGCTGACGGTCAAGGACGTGTGCATTGAGCACCCGGGGCCCCGCAGCCTCTGGGGCCGCAGCCAGTTCAAGCGCGTGGTGCATTCGGCCAACCTGTCCATCGCACCGGGGGAAACCCTGGCGTTGGTGGGCGGCAGCGGCTCGGGTAAGACCACTCTGGGCCGGGCGATTGTCGGGCTGAACAGCCCGTGTTCCGGCGCCATCGAGTTTGAGGGTGTGGACATTCTCAAGGCCGGCAACCGCGACCATCGCCTGCAATGCCAAATGATTTTCCAGGACCCGTATTCGTCCCTCGACCCGCGGATGAAGATCGGTGACATCCTCGCCGAACCCCTGCGCCATGTGCCCGGTATGACGCCCGCGCAGCGTCGTGAGCGGGTGGCGAAAACCCTGGTGGACATCGGCTTGGCGGAGCAGTTTGTCGAGCGCTTTCCGCACCAGTTGTCCGGTGGCCAGCGTCAACGCGTGGCCATCGGCCGGGCGCTGGTGCGGCACCCGCGACTGGTGATTGCCGATGAGCCGATCTCGGCGTTGGACATGACCATCCAGAAGCAGATTCTTGAGCTGTTCGAACGCCTGCAGGCGCAGTACGGCTTTGCCTGCCTGTTTATCTCCCACGACCTGGCAGCGGTGGAACGCATCGCCCACCGGGTAGCCGTGATGAGCGAGGGCCGGGTGGTGGAAATGGGCGCCCGCGACCAGATCTTCGACAGCCCGCAACACCCTTACACCCGCAAGCTGCTGGCCGCTGCCAGCCCTTTGGAGAAACTTGAAAACGGTGGCTACCGCATCCGCCAGGGCCCCGTACCGCTAGCGCTGTAACCCAGGACAGGCATCACCCGCCGCGCATATCGCTGATTTGCGCGAACGGCGAAGCCATGCCCGAAGAACAATAAAAACACCAACCCCCACCACACTGCCAGGAGCTAAAAAAATGAAAAAATCCCTGACTCAACTGATCACCGGCGTCGGCGTCGTCAGCAGCGGGCTGGTCCCGTCACTGGCCCATGCGGACTTCATCAAGGACAGCAGCGGTACGCTGGAACTGAAGAACTACTACTTCAACCGTGACTACCGGGAAGCGGCCTCCCAGTCGATGCGCGCCGAGTGGGCCCAAGGTTTTATTCTCGGCATCAAGTCCGGTTTCACCGAAGGCACCGTGGGCTTTGGCCTGGACCTGACGGGCATGCTGGGGGTGAAACTCGACTCCAGCCCGGGGCTGTCCGGCACCGGTTTGCTGCAGCGTGACAGCGACAAAAACGTCTCCGACGAGTACTCCAAGCTTGGGGTGACCGCCAAGGCCCGCTTCGCCAAAAGCGAGCTGCGTGTGGGCTACCTGGTACCGGACCTTCCGATCCTGCAACCCAACACCAGCCGTTTGTTCCCGCAGTCCTTCAGCGGCACCCAGCTGGTGTCCAACGACATCAGCAACCTGAAAATCACCCTCGGGCAGATCGACCAGGCCAAGGACCGTGACTCCACCAACTATGAAGACATGAAGCTGACCACGGTGAGCAAGGTCTACAAGAGCACCGCCCTGAGCGACCAGTTTCGCTTTGCCGGTGGCGACTATTCGCTGACCCCCAACACCTTGCTCAGCTACCACTTCGCGGCGCTGGACAGCATCTACCAGCAGCAATACGTGGGCTTCAAGAACAACTTCGGCCTGGGGCCGGGCACCCTGAAAACCGACGTGCGCTACTTCAAGTCCGACAAGGACGGTGCGGGCCTGGCAGGCAAGGTCGACAACAGCGCCTTGAGTAGCCGCCTGACCTATCAGTACGGCGGCCACAGCATCGGCGGCGGCTTCCAGCAGCAATACGGCACCACGCCGTTTACCTACCTGGATGGCTCCATCAGCTACCTGTTCACCGAGTACCAGTTCAGCAACTTCACCCAGACCAAGGAGCGCGCCTGGCACGCCCGCTACGACTACAACTTCGCCGACCTCGGCCTGCCGGGCCTGCTGGTTGGCATCAAGTACGCCAAGGGTGATTCGGCCGAGGTGCTCGGCTTCAACCGCGAAGGCCGCGAGTGGGAGCGCGACCTGGACCTGGGCTACGTGGTGCAGAACGGGCCGTTCAAGGGCGTGTCGATGCGCTGGCGCAACGCAATGAGCAAAGGTAACTACTTCAACGACGTTAACGAAAACCGCGTGATGTTGGGTTACACCCTGGCGCTCTGGTAACAGGCTCTTGTGGGAGTGGGCTTGCTCGCGAAGGTGGTGGATCAGTCAATGCATTCGGCGACTGGCACTCCGTTTTCGCGAGCAAGCCCGCTCCCGCACTGATCGGATTACCAGATCAAGATAGTGTGGGCCGCCCTTACAGACGATCACGCCGGCTCGTTAATATTTCTTCAGCGTTCATCACTCGAATATCGAGATTCCCGGTTTATGAAACTTAAATCACACCCCTTGCTGCAAGCGACACAAGGTACCCACAGGCACGTGGACAGTGAGCATTACGGTGCAGTGGGTGCAGGGCGAAAAATCTATATCCAGGCGGCGCTGCATGCCGACGAAACCCCGGCACTGCTGGTTGCCGCGCAACTGCGTCGGCAACTGGCGGAACTGGAAAATGCCAACCGCCTGAATGCAGAAATCGTGCTGGTGGCCGTGGCCAACCCGGCTGGGCTCAGCCAATACATCATGGGCGCGCCAAGCGGGCGTTTCGAACTGGCCAGCGGGCGCAACTACAATCGGGGCTTCCCGGTGCCGTACCAGGCGATCGCCGACAAGATCGAGCACCTGCTGGGGCCGGACATCGACGCCAACCGCCAACTGATCCGCCAGGCCTGGGGCGAGTGCCTGCAGGACTCCCGGCCGCTGGACGAATTCCAGTCGCTGCAACGCACCCTGATGCTGCTGGCCCACGACGCCGATATCGTGCTGGACCTGCACTGCTCCCGCGAAGCGGCGATGCATGTGTACACCGGCGAAGCGGTGTGGGCGACCGTGGAGCCGCTGGCGCGTTACATCGGCTCTGAAGCCTCGTTGCTGGCCACCGATTCCCAGGCCAATTCGTTCGATGAGGCGCTGTACCTGCTGTGGGTCAACCTGCGCGAGCGGCTTGGTGATCGGTTTCCGATTCCGGACAGCAGCGTGGCGGTGACCGTCGAGCATCGCGGCCAGCGCGATGTGTCTTATGAATTGGCTGAACATGACGCCACGGCAATTATTGATTACCTGACGCATTTGGGCGCCATTGAAGGTACGCCACGGCCATTGCCGGCCCTGCGTAACCCCGCGACGCCGCTGGCCGGCAGCGAACAGTTCTACGCGCCGAGTGCCGGGGTGCTGGTGCACCGCGCGGCGGTGGGCAGCCGGATCGAGGCGGGGCAGGCGTTGTTCGATATTGTTGATCCCCACAGTGGGCAGACCACGACTGTTGTCAGCCATAACACGGGCGTGCTGTACATGCGCCGCGACGTGCGCTTTGTGAAACCGGGCGATCCGCTGGGCCGGGTATCCGGGGCTACGCCGATTCGCAGCGGCAAGTTACTCAGCGCCTGATTTGCCCGCTATGGAATAGGGGCAAAATGTGGGAGCGGGCTTGCTCGCGAATGCGGTGTGCCAGTCAATGCATGTGCTGACTGACCCACCGTATTCGCGAGCAAGCCCGCTCCCACATTGGATCTTTGTTGTTCATTTATTATTTATTTGGCAGGACATCCCTCATGCACCCCAACCCGGCAATCACCCTCGAAAACCAATTCTGCGCCCACAACTATTCCCCCTTGCCGGTGGTGATCGTCAAGGGCGAGGGCGTATGGGCCATTGGTGATGATGGCAAGCGCTACCTGGACATGATGTCGGCCTATTCCGCCGTCAGTCACGGCCACGTCCACCCACGCATCCGCGCCGCCGCCGTGGCGCAAATCGACAAGATCAGCGTGGTGTCGCGGGCGTTCTACAGCGAGCCCTTGGGTAACTTCCTCAAGACCCTGTGCCGCATCACTGGTTTCGACTCGGCCCTGCCGATGAACAGCGGCGCCGAAGCCGTGGAAACCGCGATCAAGGCGGCCCGACGCTGGGGCTACCGAATCAAGGGCGTCCCGGCCAATCAGGCAAACATCGTGGTGGCCGACAACAACTTCCACGGCCGCACTTCGACCATCGTCGGCTTCTCCTCGGAGGCTGACTACAAAGCTGACTTCGGCCCATTCTGCAACGGCTTCACCGAGGCCCGTTTCGGTGACATCGAGAGCTTTCGCCAGGCCATTACCGCCGACACCTGCGCGGTGCTGATCGAGCCGATCCAGGGCGAGGCCGGCATTCGCGTGCCGCCCGCCGGCTTTCTGCGGGAACTGCGCCAGCTGTGCGACGAGACCAACACCTTGCTGATCCTCGATGAGATCCAGTCTGGCCTGGGCCGCACCGGCAAATGGTTTGCCTTCCAGCACGAAGGCATTCGCCCCGACGCGTTGATCCTTGGCAAAGCCCTGGGCGGCGGGATCATGCCGGTGTCGGCGTTCGTGGCTGATCACTCGATCATGGATCTGTTTGACGCCGGCAGCCACGGCTCGACCTTCGGCGGCAACCCGCTGGCGGCGGCTATCGGCCTTGAAGCGTTGAAGGTGCTGGAAGAGGAGTGTTTGATCGATAACAGCGCACAACTGGGCCAGTACCTGGTGGAGCGCCTGAAGGCAATGAACTCGCCGGCCATTCGCGAGATACGCGGGCGTGGCTTGTGGGTGGGTGTGGAGCTGGACCGCGATGCCCGGCCGATCTGCGAAGCGCTGCTTGCCGAAGGTCTGCTGACCAAGGAAACCCACGAAAACGTGCTGCGCATTGCACCGCCATTGTCCATTACCCGCCAAGAGCTGGACTGGGGCCTCGAGCGTATCGAGCGGGTGTTCAAACAGCTTGCCTGACCACGCCCTTTTACGTAGCAGCTGTCGAGCGAAGCGAGGCTGCGTTCGAGGACGAAGTCCTCGCCGGGTTCACGACCGCTTCGCCGCCGGACGCAGCCTCGCTTCGCTCGACAGCTGCTACGACTTACCCAGATTTGAGTGTTTCGCATGACTGATTTTCTAAATCACTTGAATGTCGACCAGCAGCGCTTCGCCTACATCGACCTGCACCAGATGCTAACCCCGACACAACTGCAGGGGCTGCCGTATTCCCTGCGCATCCTCCTGGAAAACACCGCCCGTTGTGCCCCGTTATCACTGCCCCAGGTATTGGCAAGGGCCATCGGCGACGGGCCGGATTGCGAGGTGCCATTCCAGCCCAATCGGCTGATGTTCCACGACACCACCTGCTTGCCGGCCCTGGCGGATTTCGCCGGGATGCGCGACGTAGTGGCCGAGCTGGGCGGTGATCCCCGGGCGGTGAACCCGTCGATCCCGGCGGTGCTGACCATCGACCATTCGGTGATCGTCGAGCACTACGCCGAGGCCGGCGCGGTAGACGCCAACCTGGACATCGACTTTCGCCGCAACAGCGAGCGCTACCGCTTTATCAAGTGGGCCCAGGCCAGCCTCGACAACTTCAAGGTGATTCCGCCGGGCACCGGCATCATTCACCAGATGAACATGGAGTCCATCGCCCAGGTGGTGTGGGAAAGCGCGCCGCGTGACGGCCATGTGCTGTTGCATCCGGACTGCATGGTTGCCACCGACAGCCACACACCGATGATCAATGCCATCGGTGTGCTGGGCTGGGGCGTCGGCGGGCTGGAAGGGCAGGCGGCGATGCTCGGTGAGCCGGTGCCGATTCCTTATCCGCTGGTGGTGGGCATTCGTGTCACCAACGCGTTGCGCGACGGGGTGACGGCCACTGACCTGGCGTTGACGGTGACCGAGTTGCTGCGTCGGCGCAGCATGGTCGGCAAGTTTGTCGAGTTCACCGGGCCGGGCTTGCCGTCCCTGAGTTGGGCAGCGCGGGGCACGGTGGCGAACATGGCCCCGGAATACGGCGCCACCGTGGTGTTTTTCCCGTTTGATGACGAGACGCTGGCGTACCTGAACCTGAGTGCGCGCCCGCAAGCCTTGATCAACAAGGTGTCGGCCTACATGTCGGCGCAATCGCTATGGCGCCGGGAAGACGTTCCCGAGCCGATGTTCGATGAGTTGATCGAGCTGGATCTGGCGCAGGTGGAACCAAGCGTCGCCGGGCCACATCAGCCCCATCAGCGCCAGTCGTTGGCCGACGCTGGCGCCTCGTTTCATCAGCACGTGAGCGCTGACCCACAGGATTTCTTCGAGCCGTCGTTCCAGGTGCCCATCACCCATGGCGCGGTGGTCATGTCCGCGATTACCAGCTGCACCAACACCGCCAACCCGGCGCAGATGGTGCAGGCCGGGCTCTTCGCCCGCAACGCCCGCGCCCGTGGGCTGACACGCAAGCCGTGGGTCAAGACGTCGCTGTCCCCGGGCTCGCGGGTGGTGGCCGACTACCTTGAGGCCGCCGGTTTGCTGGAGGATTTTGCCGCGCTGGGTTTCGACCTGGCGGGCTTTGGCTGCATGACCTGCATCGGCAATTCCGGCAGCCTTGAAAGCCATGTGGAAACCTTCGCCCAGCAGGGCTTGAAGGGGGTGGTGGTGCTCTCCGGCAATCGCAATTTCGAAGGCCGGGTCAATCCTAAAGTCCCCGCCGGTTACCTCGCATCGCCCGCGTTGTGCGTGGCCTATGCGATTGCCGGCAGCATCGACATTGACCTGTCGGCCCAGCCCCTGGCGAGGGATGCCCAGGGCCAACCGGTGTTCCTCCATGAGCTGATGCCCAGCGAAGCCGAGGTGGCTGCGCAAGTGGCGCAGGTGGTGCGCCCGGCGCTGTTCCGGCAGCGCCAGGAATTGCTGTGGCAAGGCACTCACCATTGGCAGGCGCTGGAAGCCGACGGCAGTGTGCAGTTTGCCTGGCACCCGGACTCCACTTACCTGCGCCGCCCGCACTACCTCGCCGGAGTAACGCCGGCGCCGGCTTCGTCGTTGTCCATCAGCAACGCCCGGGCCTTGGTGGTGCTGGGGGATAATGTCACCACTGACCATATCTCCCCGGCGGGCAGCATTCCCGCCGACAGCCTGGCCGGGCACTGGCTGCGTGAGCGCGGTGAAGCGCTGGCGGACTTCAACCAGTATTCGACCCGCCGCAGTAACCACGAAGTGATGGTGCGCGGCGCGTTTACCAACCCGCGCCTGAGTAACCTGCTGTCCAGCGATCAGCCCCCGCGCCAGGGCGTCTGGGCCTGGAATGCCGACCACAGCGACTACCTGCCGCTGTACCTCGCCGCGCAAAGCTATGCCGGCACGCCGACGGTGTTGTTTGCGGGGATCAATTACGGCGCCGGCTCCAGCCGCGATTGGGCGGCGAAGGTCCTGACCCTGCTGGGGATCAAGGTGGTGGTGGCCCGCAGTATCGAACGGATTCATCGCAGCAACCTGATCGGCATGGGCGTGTTGCCGCTGGTGTTCGATGAGGGCGCATCGGTGCAGGACTTGAACCTTGATGGCAGTGAATCCCTGAACTTCCTTGGCCTGGATCACCTGCGGGTCGGCGAGAACCCGATTACTTTGCTGATTGAGCGTGCCGCTGGTGAAACAGCGCGCACCGCGCTGACCTTGCGCCTCGACTCGCAGCAAGAGCTTGGTTACCTTGAACACGGCGGCGTCTTGCCCTTTGTGATTCGCAAGACCGTGCAAAGAACTGTTCAAGGAGCGCGTAATGATTGACCCGCAGGTACTGCAACAACTGGCCCCCGAGGGCGTGCTCAGGGCGGCCATCAACTTCGGCAACCCGGTGCTGGCCCAGCGCGGTGAAGGCGGCGAGCCCCAGGGCGTGTCGGTGGCATTGGCCACGGCCCTGGCCGATGAGTTGGGTGTGCGGCTTGAATTAGTCACGTTTGAAGCCGCAGGCAAGGTCTTCGCCGCGCTGGCTGACGACATCTGGCGCGTGGCGTTCCTGGCCATCGAGCCGGTGCGCGAGCAGGAAATCGCCTTCAGCGCGCCCTACGTCATCATCAAGGGCACGTACCTGGTGGCGGTTAATTCTCCTTTAAGCAGCGTTGCGCAACTCGATGCTCCCGGCCAGCGCATTGCCGTCGGCCAGGGCGCCGCGTATGACCTGTACCTGAGCCGCACGGTGCAACACGCCGAACTGGTACGCGCGCCCACCTCGGCGGGGGCGGTGGACCTGTTTATCGAGCAAGGGTTGAATGCGGCAGCCGGGGTTCGGGATTACCTGCGAACCCGGGTCGACGGGCGTTGGCGCCTGCTGGACGATGACTTCATGAGCATCAGCCAGGCCGTCGCGGTACCGGTGGCGCACGCAGCCGCTGCCGCGTTCGTCAAATCCTTTGTCGAACGGCAGAAAGCCAATGGCTTGGTAAAACAGGCGTTGTCGCGCAGTGGGCAAAGCCCGGAGCTGGCGGCGCCTTAGAGACGGCGCAGGAAGGATTTGACGATTTTCTGGGTGGCCTGGGTGGTGTCCAGGTCTTTCATCTGGGTGAAGGGATGCCACTGGCATTCCTTGATTTCACTCAGCGGCCGGGCTTCGTCGATATTCACCACCGACGCCTCGAACACGTGGTGCAGCGTGTCGCTGGCCTTCAGTTCCTGCAACAACAGCAAACCGTCGACGTTCAGCCCGGTTTCCTCTTCCAGTTCCCGCGCGGCCGCGCCCACTGGCCGCTCGTCGCGCTCGACCTTGCCGCCGGGCAGTGCCCATTTCGATCGGGCTTTACGCACGAACAGGATGTGCCCGTCGTGCTCGCAAATCACCGTGGCCCTTATTTTCATCGTCTGTGCCCCCGCAGTGAGATGATTGTCATAAAAGTGTAATGCAATTGTCATGCTCAGTCTTTATCCGGCAGGCTGGAGAGGGGGCCGGAAAACACCGATACTGCCCCATCGAAAAAACCTCACCTGAAGGAGATGCAGATGAACACCGTACGCTGGGGCATGATCGGCTGTGGCAGTGTCACTGAACTCAAGAGTGGACCCGCCTTCTACAAAGCGCCAGGTTCGGCGCTGGTGGCCGTGATGGGGCGCCGCGAGGAAGCTGTGCGCGATTATGCGGCACGCCATGGCATTGCCCGGTTCTACACCGACGCCCAGGCGCTGATTGACGACCCGGAAGTGGACGCGGTCTACATCGCCACGCCGCCCGACAGCCACCTCGAATACAGCCTGATGGTGGCCGCTGCGGGCAAGCATTGCTGCGTCGAAAAGCCGATGTCGCTGAATGCCGAGCAAAGCGCGTTGATGCAACGCACCTTCGAGCAGGCCGGGCTGCACCTGTTTGTCTCCTATTACCGGCGTTCCCTGCCGCGCTTCCAGCAGGTGCGGGACTGGCTACAGGACGGGCGCATCGGCGAGTTGCGCCATCTGACCTGGACCTTGTGCAAGCCGCCGTCTGAAGACGATGCCAGCAGTGCCAACTGGCGCACCGACCCGCTGATTGCCGGCGGCGGGTATTTTGCCGACTTGGCCAGCCACGGTTTTGACCTGTTCCAGTACCTGGTCGGGGATATCGTCGATGTGGCCGGGTTTACCGCGCGCCAGGCCGGGCGTTATGCCGCCGAAGATGCCGTCACCGCCTGCTGGACGTTCGCCTCGGGCGCGTTGGGCATGGGCTGCTGGAACTTTGTCGCGGACCGTCGCGAGGACTTGGTGGAGATGATCGGCAGCAACGGCCGCATCACGTTCTCGGTGTTCGATGAGGCGCCGTTGCGGCTTGAGGGCGAGACCAGCGAAGCGCTGGAGGTGCCCAATCATGCGCATATCCAGTGGCATCACGTACTCGGGATGAACGCGCATATTCGCGGCGAGAGCAAACACCCGGCGCTGGCGATCGAGGCGTTGAAGACCGATCGGGTCATGGACCGGGTGCTACAACGTAACCCCAACCTGGCGGTCTAGCAGTGCTTCAATTTTCTGTTTTTAAGGAATGAACGGATGAAAATCAAAGCAGCCTGGATTGTGTTGTGGTGGGTACTGGCAAGTGCCGCGACGGCAGCGCCGCGGGCCCAGGGGCAGGCCGGGGAGTTTGATTTTTACGTGCTGTCGTTGTCCTGGTCGCCGACCTTCTGCCTGACGCACCCGGACGATCAGCAATGTTCGGGCAAGGGCTACGGGTTTGTGCTGCATGGGCTGTGGCCGCAATACGCGAAGGGTGGCTGGCCGGCGTCCTGTGCGCCGCAGTCGCGCTTGTCGGATGCCGACTATGCCCGGGGCAAGACGTTGTTCCCGTCGCCCAAGCTGCTCAAGCACGAGTGGGCCAAGCACGGCACCTGCAGCGGGCTTGAGGCATCAGCCTATCTGGACAAGACCGACGCGGCGCTGGGCGTGGTCAAGATCCCGCAGCAACTGGAACCCTTCAATGTCCCCAGCGGCCTCGCTGCGCGGGACATCGAAGCGCTGTTTCGCGAGAGCAACCCAGCCATGGGCAACCATGGCCTTGCAGTGATCTGCAAGGGCGCAGTGTTGACCGAAGTGCGGGTGTGCCTGACCAAGGACCTGGCATTCGCCGGCTGCCCGCGCAGCTTCAAAAGCCAGTGCCGGGATGGCGACATTCGTATCCCGACCCAGCGTTAAGCGGACTCAGGCGGGCCCATAACTTTTATGGGTCTGCTCGATCTCTTCCACCAATTGGTCAATGCCCGCCAGGCGCGCCCGGTTGTCGTGGTCCCAGGGATGAAACCCGGGCTTGAAGTAATGCAACCAGGGCAACGCCATACGCGGAAACACACCCTTGGGCCCATAGAGAAACTTGAGCATCCGCCAGAAGCCCTTCAAATGCCCGCCTGAACGCCGGTCGGCAAACAGCAGGCGCAGGTGGAAATCAAAGATCACCACCCAGAACAGCAGCGTGGTGGTCAGCATGGTGCCGGTGCGTAGCAAATAACGCAGGGGCCCTGGCTTGATCACGCTGTTCCACACATCAAAGGCCACCGCCTTGTGCTCGGTTTCTTCCAGGGCATGCCAGTACCACATCTGCTGATAACCCTTGACCGAATCACCGAACCGCGACGGGTCGCTGAGGAGAATTTCCGCGAGCATCGCGGTGTAATGCTCCAGGGCAATGGTCACCGCCAGGTTGAACGAGGCGGGCATGTATTTCTTTTGCGCGTCGAGGATCATCTTCAGCCGGCGATCCAGAGTATGCGCGGGCAGCCCGGCGGCTTGCAGCAGGTCGTTATAGGCCACGTGCTCGCGGCTGTGCATGGCTTCCTGGCCGATGAAACCCTGGATTTCCTTCTTCAGTTCCGGGTCTTCGATGCGCTGGCGATAGTGGCGCACGCTGTCCATGAAGAACAGTTCGCCCTGTGGAAACAGCAACGACAGCGCGTTGAAAAAGTGCGTGATGAACGGGCCTTGTTCATGCCAGTTCTTGATGCGTTCGGCCGGCAGGGCAAAACGGAGGTCGCGGCGAATCGGCAGCATGGTCGGTACTCCAGTTCAGAGACGGTGCTCTTCGTTGGTTTCAAGGACGGGCGAGGGCGCACTGCGATGTTTGGGCGCCATGCGTTTGCTGGCGAACACCACCAGCGCTTGATAGGCGGCCGGCAGGCAGCGGGCGAGCAGGTCCAGGAAGTAGGCGTCGCGGCCGATCAGCACGCGGCGTTTGTTTTTGCGTACGCCGTTCAGGATCACTTTGGCGGCCTGGTCGGCGTCGGTGATGAACAGCTTTTCAAAGTCGGCTCGGGCCTGCTGTTCGCTGTGGATCAGAAAGCCGGTCATGTTGGCGTCGATTCGGCTACTGCGGCAGATGTCGGTGCGGATCCCGCCGGGGTGCACGCAGGTGGCCGAGACCCCGCTTTTTTGCAGGTCGAGTTCCTGGCGCAAGGATTCGGTAAAGCCGCGCACGGCGAACTTGGTGGCGTTGTAGCCGCTCATGCCCGGCTGGGCGAACAGGCCGAACACGCTGGAGGTGTTGATCACATGGCCGTCGCCGCTGGCCTTGAGGTAAGGCAAGAAGGCCTTGGTGCCGTAGACCACGCCCCAGAAGTTGATCCCGACGATCCACTCCAGGTCGGTGTAATCCACGCCTTCGACAGTGCTGGACAGCGCGACGCCCGCGTTGTTGAAGATCATATTGATCTGGCCATGTTCCGCGGCGCAGCGGGCCGCCCAGTCCTCCACCGCCTGGCGGTCGGAAACGTCCAGCACCTGCGAGGTCACCAGCACTGGCGCAAGCACCTGGGCCTTGATCAGCGCGACGGTCTGCTCCAGGCCCTGGCTGTTTTTATCCGCCAGCGCCAGGTGGCAGCCTTCACGCGCCAATGCCAGGGCCAACGCGCGGCCCATGCCTGACGCCGCGCCGGTGATGGCTGCCACGCGGCCGTTGAATGACTTCATGACAGGCTCCCTTCTGCGGTGGGGTGGGGATTTGCGGCCGGGCGCGGGGTGGACGGCACCGGCACCAGGCTGGCGACGTAGTCCTTGAGGGCGAAATGCCGGGTGACCTGCTTGAAACGCCAGGTGGAACCGGGCCACAGCGTGGTGTTCTTGCCGGTGCGCGGGTCCAGGTACCAGCTCTTGCAGCCGCCGGTGGTCCAGATGGTGCCTTTGAGTCGGTCCTGCAGCCTGGCGTTGTAGGCGAGTTCGACCACGGGCTTGACGTCCACCGTGGCGATGCGATGGCGCTGCATTTGGCGCAAGGCATCGAGGATGTAGGTGACCTGGGCCTCGATCATCAAAATCATCGAGTTATGCCCCAGCCCGGTGTTGGGGCCGACGATCAGGAACAGGTTCGGGTAGCCCGGCACTGTGGTACCCAGGTACGCGTGGGCGCCGTCTTGCCAGGTGTCCATCAGGTCGATGCCGTGGCGGCCGATGATGCAGTCCCGGGGCAGGGGATCGGTGGCCTGGAAGCCGGTGCCGAAGATGATGCAATCGGCCGGGTGCTTGATGCCGTCGGCGGTGATCACCCCATCGGCCTCGATGCGCAGCACGTTGTCGGTCACCACCTGCACATTGCTGCGCGACAGTGCCGGGTAGTAGTCGTTGGAGATCAGCACGCGCTTGCAGCCGATGGTGTAGTCCGGCGTCAGGGTCTTGCGCAGGGAAGGGCGGGCCACTTGTTTGTGCAGGTGGCGCACGGCGATTTTCTGCACCATTTTCATCAGGCGCGGGTGCAGGGCGAAGCCCACGACGCGGCCTTCCAGCGCCCAATAGTACGCACCGCGCACCAGGCGCTGAGTGAAGGGCAGATGCTTGAAGGCCCAGCGCTCGACGCGTGAAATCGGCCGGTCGGGTTTGGGCATGATCCACGGCGGGGTGCGCTGGAACAGGTCCAGGTGGGCCACCTGCGGCGCGATCTGCGGCACGAACTGAATGGCACTGGCGCCGGTGCCGATCACCGCCACGCGTTTGCCCTTCAACGAATAGTCGTGGTCCCACTGCTGGGAGTGGAAGCGCTTGCCCTTGAAGCTGTCCAGGCCGGGAATGTCCGGCAGCGCCGGGCGCGACAAGCCACCCATCCCGGACACCAGCACCCGCGCGCTGACCTGGCGGCCATTGCTGAAACTCAGGCTCCAGCGCTGTTGCGCCTCATCAAACACTGCCTTCTCCAGCCCCATGCCAAAGCGCAGGAACGGCGCCAGCTCGAAGCGTTGGGCGCACTGTTCCAGGTAGGCGCGGATCTCCGCCTGGGGCGCGAATTGCCGCGTCCAGTCCGGGTTGGGCGCAAAGGAAAACGAATAGACATGGGATTGCACGTCGCAGGCGCAGCCAGGGTAGTGGTTGTCCCGCCAGGTGCCGCCGAGGGCATCGGCCTGCTCGGCAATAAAGAAGTCGTTGAACCCGGCTTCCTTGAGTTTGATCGCCATGCACAGCCCGGCAAATCCGGAACCGATGACGGCGATGTCGACGGTGTCATGGGCATTCATAGGCTGTCCCTCGTGGGCCAGTGGCGCCTTACGGGTTTCGACATCGGATGTGCTCCTTGTTTTTGTTTTGGCTTTTAGATAGAACACCATTGCAAAGAAAAATTGAATTTATTATTTTAAAAAAGATTTTAAATAATCTACCTGAAAATTTCGTCTAGGCTACGACCCAGTTCCTCAAGTGCGACTTATCCGACGGACGAGGGCTTTTACGCACGCAGTTAGGTCCAGGGTGTGGACGATGGCTGAGGTCTTGACCAATACCGGTCGGGCCGCCAGCAACGCAGGGATGCAGAGGACCGAGCTATGGCTGTCGAGTGGGTTGTCGCTGCGGGTGTGTTTGTAGGGTTAAGCGTAGTGTTGTGGGGCTTCAGTGCCCGGATGACACGGCGTATAGAAGCGGCTGTTCCGATCAACGGGCGCTTTCTGGAGATCAATGGCGAGCGCTTTCATTATGTAGACGAGGGCAAGGGCCCGCCGTTGGTGATGATCCACGGGCTGATGGGCAGCAGTCGCAACCTGACGTATGCCTTGTCTGCGCAATTGAGTGAGCACTTTCGGGTGATCACCCTGGATCGTCCGGGTTCGGGCTATTCCACCCGGCGTGCCGGGACGGCCGCCGACCTGCCCGGCCAGGCCCGGCAAGTCGCCAGCTTTATCAAGACCCTGGACCTGGATAAACCGCTGGTGCTGGGGCATTCCCTTGGCGGGGCGATTTCCCTGGCCCTGGCGCTGGACCATCCCCACGCGGTGTCCGGATTGATCCTGGTGGCGCCGCTCACCCATCCCCAGCGCTTGCTGCCGCTGGTGTTTATGTCGTTGGCGATACGTCCGGGATGGCTGCGACGCTTCATGTCGCACACCCTGACCATGCCCATCGGCCTGCTGACCAAAGGCTCGGTGGTCAAAGGCGTGTTCGCCCCCGACCCCGCCCCGGAAGACTTCGCCACTCGCGGCGGTGGCTTGCTGGGCATGCGCCCCGACAACTTCTATGCCGCCTCCACCGAGATCAACCTGGTCAACGAGTTCCTGCCGGACATGGTCAAGCGCTACCCGCGACTGACGCTGCCCATCGGGCTGATCTATGGCGCGCAAGACAAGGTGTTGAACTTCCGCAAACACGGCCAGGCCCTGGCCAGCCTGGTGCCGGGCCTGAAGCTGCGGTTGGTGGAAGGGCGTGGGCATATGCTGCCGATCACCGCTACAGAGCGTGTGGCGGCAGTGGTCGAGCAGGTGGCCAAGCGTGTCCGGCCCCCGGAAAGCGCCACGGTGGTGCATCCGTCGTTTGCCGTGGTGAGTAAATAATTGTGCGGCTGAAGTCGCGGTTCGACCCCGTCAATGCTTGCCCTAGACACCTGACCAATCGGCTGAAAAAGAGACTGCCCGGTCACGTTCATAAGGGTTCAAGAATTTAGTTGACGACCTAACGATTCCGCGCTATTTATTTAAAAAAATATTTCAATGTCTAATTTGAAATAATTTTTGAAATGCCTAAGAGCGAATAAAATAATGAAAAAAACGCCTTTTATCGCATGGTTGAATTCTCGGAGCGGTCATCGCTCCGTGTACCTGTTCAGTGTTGATTTTTGCTCCCTGCCCACCCGCCTCGTACGGAGGTTGCCATGAATCAGACCCTGGCTGCCCCGAACGTCTGGACCGACGCCAAGCGCCACCTTTGGTGGCTCGGCATCATGCCCCTGGCAACCCCTTTGCTCTCAGGCGCCCTGGCCATCACCACCGGTGTGCAACAACTGTGGTGGGTTGGCGTTCTGGTGATCTTCGGCCTGATCCCATTGATCGACGGCCTGCTGGGTGAAGATGTCAGCAACCCGCCGGAATCCGCCGTCAGCAACCTCGAATCCCAAAGCTACTACCGCTGGATCGTCTACACCGGCGTGCTGTTTGTCATCGCCTCGGTGCTGGTCACCGGGTGGCTGGCGGCAGGCGGGATCGACTGGATCATCAGCGGCGGTCTGCTGCACGCCACCGCTGCGCTGGACCCGTCGAGCTGGCTGGCTAAAACTGCCGCATACATCACGGCCCGCACCCAACTGCACGGCGAAATCAGCTGGTTCACCTACCTGGGCATGGCGATGTCCACTGGCGCCGCCACCGGCATCGCCATCAACACCGCCCATGAGCTGGGGCACAAACCGCGCCTGCTGGAAGTCATCCTGGCCAAGATCACCCTGGCACCGACCTTCTACGGGCATTTCTATACCGAACACAACCGTGGCCACCACGTACGCGTTGCCACCCCGGAAGATCCGGCCAGTTCGCGGTTGGGGGAGAGCTTCTGGGCCTTCCTGCCGCGCTCGGTCTGGTTCAGCGCCCGCTCGGCATGGAACCTGGAACGTGAACGCCTGCGCAAACTCGGCCTGCCGGCCTGGCACTGGAAGAACGCCGTGCTCAGCGCCTGGATGTACAGCGTGGTGTTGTGGGGCGCGATGATCGCCTGGCTCGGTGCGGCAGTGATTCCGTTCCTGATCATCCAGGGCATCTACGGCTTCTCGCTGCTGGAAGTGGTTAACTACGTTGAACACTACGGCCTGAAGCGCCAGAAGTTGCCGAACGGGCGTTATGAACGCTGCTCGCCCCGGCATTCGTGGAACAGCAATCGGATTGTGACCAATATCTTTCTGTTCCAACTGCAGCGGCACTCCGACCATCACGCCAATCCAACCAGAAGTTATCAATCCCTGCGTCACTTTGATGAATCGCCGCAACTGCCATACGGCTATGCCAGCATGATTGTCTGGGCTTACGTGCCGTACTTGTGGCGACGACGCATGGACCACCGAGTCCTTAATCATTATGCCGGGGATATTACCCTGACCAATCTTCAACCTTCACAACGTTTGAAGTACATGGAGAAGTACAGCAACACCACCAAACCCTTCTAACGTAAAGCGGTCAGTCGTAGGACGTACTCGGGATCTGTGTATCGCGCAGGTTTTCATCGCCCAGGCTTTACCGGTTTCGAGTACGGCTTAGTTGCAAGAAAGTTGTTTGACCCGAACAAAAATAAAATTAAGGGAAGGACGTACACCATGCAAAATCCTGCCAAGTTCACCACGCACATTGTATTGGCCGCCCTGGGCCTGATCGTTTACCACCAGGCCCAGGCCGCCCGTATCGAACCCGCCGGCAGCGCGTTTACTGCTCAGGGCCCCATCAGCTTTTCCAAGGGCGCGCTGATCAGCGCGGACTGCACCATCAAGGTCGCCGGCAAGGTGGCGGCGGATGGCTCGTCTGTGAACGTCGATAAAGTCGAGTTCGACGGCGGCCTCAAGTGCAGCCGGGTGGAAGCGATCAACTTGCCGTGGGTATTGGTGGCGAAAGATACCAAGAGCGGCTCGATGTCGAAGATCGCCGTGGATGTGCACGCCTTTGGCTTGGGCGGAAAATGCGGGCCTTCTACCGCCGATGGCACGTGGGATAACGCCACGGGCAAGTTAGAGGCTGCCAATGTGCCTATCGGCGAAGACTGCACGATTAAAACGGTGTCGATCAAGATGCCGCCGACTTTCAAAGTTGTTGAGTAACAGTTAGGCGTTGTAGCGGTAATTGAATTGAAATTTGGCTGGAAAGGGAAGTTCTGCAGATTCACCGTGACCTCTCGATCATGGCCATTACCCCTGGCGAAACGACTCGCCATAACATGTGAGGAAAAACAATGAAAAGCTTGAAAACCCTCGTTTGTGCAACTTCTTTCGCAATGTGCTTCGGCGCAGCTTCCATGGCAAGTGCGGCCTCCATCTCACCGGATGGTCCGTTCTCGACCAGCGCCGGCACCATCGTCGTGAAGTCGCCTTCGTCCTTCGGTGCCGCCGTGACCTGCGGCATCACCTTTACCGGCAACGTTAGCGGTGGCGTGGCCTCGATCAATGGCGCATCCCTGACCGGTGGCGGTCTGTGTGGCCTGCCAACGCTGACCAACCTGCCTTGGGTACTGACAGCTGCAACGGGTACCACCGGTAGCGTCACCAACGTCGGCTACAAGATCACCTCGATCCCGGCCACCAACTGCGGCCCAACCACCATCGCTGTGACCTGGACGCCAGGCACCAAAACGCTGTCGGCAGCCAATCAGGCGCTGACCGGCAACTGCACCGTGGTTTCGCTGAGTGTTGTTGCCCCAACGCTGACCGTTAACCCGTAAGCGCGACTCCGTAAAGGGCTGATTACCCCGTTCAAAGACCGGTGCCTCGTGTGAGGCACCGGTTGGGGAAACCACCGGTGGAGCCGGTTGGATACTTTCACGCCCCGATGACCTGTGGTCTGAGTCCGTCGGGGAGAACAGGACCCACGTGTTGAGCGCAACCCGTCAAGCCATGAATGGCCACTGCACCCTGGTGTCGTTGAACGCCACGCTGACCGGTTCGCTCACCCGCAATCCCTGAATACCGATACACCGTTCCAGGACAGGCGTTCTTTGAAAGACGTTCTGTGGTTATACGACCCACCGGCAGGGGCCGGGTGTAAATAATAATAAGGAGTGCCGCATGAACAATAAGAAACAACACGCTCACACGTTACTGGGACTGGCCCTGTTGGGGGGCTTGATGACCGCGGGGCAAGTCCAGGCGGGTGGGTTCTCCACACCGACCTACGGCGCGCCTGGATGGGGTCGTGCGTTTGGTGGCGGTTCACTGTTCAAAAATGACCCCAGTGCCGCGTACAACAACCCGGCAGCCATGGCCTTTATCGATTCAACCATCGCGCAACAGACCGTTGACTACGCTCGGGTCAAGATCAAATACAGCGGCCAGGCCTATGACTACGCGGGCAACCCGGTGACCAATACGCCCGTACTGGATGACCTGGGCAATACAGGCGACCCGGCCCTTAACAATAATAATGGCGGGCAAGGCGGCTTCACTGCTTGGCTGCCAACCGGCTTTCTGGTGATTCCCATGGGCGACCGTTTCGCCTTTGGTCTCAGCCAAGTCGTACCGCAGGGTATGAAAACCACCTGGAACGAAGATTCAAAACTGCGGGATTTCGCGGTCGATACCAAAATCGAGACCATTGGTCTGACCGGCTCCCTGTCGTTCAAGGTGAATGATCAGTTCTCGGTCGGTGGTGGTGCCATCGTCCAGCGCAGTCAAGGGTTCGTCAGCCAGAACATTGATTTGCTGGCCGCTGCGGATGTTTCTCCTGGGCTGGGAGGCTCGGGTTTCCCCACGGGGCTGGGGCATTCCCTGATGCGTGTGAAAGTCGATAACATCTCTGTGGGCTGGTTTGGTGGCGTGGTTTGGAAGCCGACGCTGCAAGACACACTTGGCTTGAACTATCACGCCAAGATCAAAAACAAGATGACCGGCAAATACAATATCTACACCGATGCCATCGGCCGTAACGCGATGACCAATCCGATCGGTCCAAACGGCGAAACCCTGGTTGAAATCGCCTACCCGGGTCTCAAGCTGTTCCCGGACGGTGCCCACGCCAGTACCCAACTGGATATCCCGGCGACCGCGTCGATTGACTGGGTTCACCAGTTCAACGACCGCTGGACGTTGGGGGTGAGTGCCACCTGGACTGAATGGTCTTCCTTCCAGGACCTGACGCTCAAGTCCCAAGGCACCACCATTGTTGCCATTCCCTACAACTACAAAAACGCCTGGATGACCTCGATTGGCGGCGACTACAAAGCCACCGACGAACTCACCCTGCGCGCTGGTGTGGCTTACGACCAGACACCTACCCGCAACTCTACCCGGGACCCGCGCATTCCGGACGGTGACCGTTACTTCCTGGCCTTTGGTGCCGGTTATGACATCAAGGCGGTTCCTGGCCTGTCGGTGGATGCCGCGTACTCGCACCAATTCGTGCAGAAGGTCAACCTGAAGACCAAGAACGTTGATCGTCTCGGTGGGGCGCAGTTGGATGGCGAGGCTGAATCCTCAGGGGATGTGGTCAGCTTGTCGGCAACCTATAAGTTCTAAGATTGTCGAGGGCAGTCGTGGAGAAGGGCAGCCAGCGCATCTTGCTGCCCGGCTCCACGCTGTCGTCCGATTTCGATTCCTTGCGCTTAACCTGCAAGGCTGACTTTGTTCAGCCGCTATTTTTTCGTCCAAGCATTAAATAAAAATTTCAAAACAAAATTTGAATTTATCTTTTCAAGTTTGTAGTGTGGCTTTACGTCACAGGTCATTCCGATCTGCCCGGGCGTTTGCCGTACCCTGAATTGAGTAGAGGTATCCCCATGGTTATCTGGTTATTGGCGGGACTCGCAGCAGCGATTGCCCTGGCATATCGACAAGCCGCTGCCACCTTCTGGCTGGGTGCCGGCCTGGTCTGGCTGGTGGTCGGTTACCTGTTCAGCGTGGTGGCCGGTTTCGGCGCCAGCGTGGTGGCGTTGCTGGTGGTATTGCCCGCGTTGCTACTGACGATCAAACCCCTGCGCCGCGCGCTGTTGACCAGCAAGGCCCTGGGCCTTTTCCGCAGCATCATGCCGGCGATGTCCGACACCGAGCGCGCTGCTATCGAATCCGGCACCGTGTGGTGGGACGCCGAGCTGTTCAGCGGCAAACCGCGCTGGGAGCGCCTGCTGCAAGCCGCACCGGCGAGCCTCAGCGCTGAAGAACAGGCCTTCCTCGACAACGAAGTGGAGACCCTGTGCGACATGTCCAACGACTGGGAAACCACCCAGGTCTGGCAAGACATGTCCCCCGAAGGCTGGCAGTACACCAAGGATGCCGGCTTCCTCGGCATGATCATTCCCAAGCAATATGGCGGCAAAGGCTTCTCCCACTATGCGCATTCGCAAGTGGTAATGAAGCTCTCGACCCGTTGCTCGGCGGCGGCGATTTCGGTGATGGTGCCCAACTCCCTGGGCCCGGCAGAACTGCTGCTGCACTACGGCACCGACGCCCAGCGCAACTATTACCTGCCACGCCTGGCCCGTGGCGAAGACATCCCGTGTTTCGCCCTGACCAGCCCGTATGCCGGCTCTGACGCCGGGGCAATTCCAGACCTGGGCATCGTCTGCAAAGGCCTGCACGAAGGTGAGGAAGTGCTGGGTTTCCGCGTGACCTGGGACAAGCGCTACATCACCCTCGGCCCAATCGCCACCGTGCTCGGCCTGGCATTTCGTGCTGAAGATCCTGAGGGTTTGCTCGGCCAGCCCGGCTCCCTGGGCATCACCTGTGCGCTGATCCCGACTTCCCATCCGGGCGTGAACAGCGGCCGGCGTCACTGGCCACTCAACGCCGTGTTCCAGAACGGCCCAACCACCGGCAAGGATGTATTTATTCCGCTGGAATGGGTAATCGGTGGCCGCGAACAAGTCGGCAATGGCTGGCGCATGTTGATGGAATGCCTGGCGGCTGGCCGGGCGATTTCGCTGCCGTCGGCCAACGTCGGCCTGGGCAAGGTGGCCGTACGCGGCACCACCGCTTATGCGGCGATGCGCAAACAATTCGGCCTGCCCATCGGCAAGTTCGAAGGCGTGCAAGCGCCCCTGGCACGCATGGCCGGGCATCTGTATGCCTGCGACGCTGTGCGCAAGGTCTCGGTGGCGTCGCTGGATGCCGGTGAAAAGCCGTCGGTGATCTCGGCCATCGCCAAATACCACGTTACTGAGCGAGCGCGGATCATCGTCAACGACGGCATGGACATCGTGGCCGGCAAGGGCATCTGCATGGGGCCCAACAACTTTCTCGCCCGGGCTTACCAGCAAAGCCCCATCGCCATCACGGTGGAAGGCGCGAACATCATGACCCGCTGCCTGATCATCTACGGCCAGGGCCTGATTCGTTGCCATCCCTATGTGTTCCGCGAGATGGAAGCGGCGCGCAACACCGACCGGCGCAAGGCCCTGGTGGATTTCGACAGCGCGATGTTCGGGCATCTGAGCTTTGTGCTGGCCAATACCGTACGTGCAGCGGTGCATTCGCTGACGGGCGGGCGGTTGATTTCCGTGCCTGGCAAAACCGATCCCGCGCTGGCGTCCTACTACCGCCAGGCCAATCGGTTGTCGGTGGTACTGGCGTTGATCTCGGACATTTCCATGGGCGTGCTGGGCGGTGCCCTCAAGCGCAAGGAAAGTATCACTGGGCGGCTGGGAGACATTCTGTCCCAGCTGTACATCCTGTCCTGCGTGCTCAAGCGCTTTGAAGATGATGGCCGGCCCCAGGCAGATCTGCCGCTGGTGCATTGGGCGGCCCAGGACGCGTTGCTGCGGGCCCATGAAGCCCTGGCTGAAGTGCTCGACAACTATCCGTCGAAAGCCGCAGCGGCGGTGGTGCGTGGCTTGACCTTCCCGTTTGGCATTCCCCTGCGCAAACCGTCGGATCGCCTGCTGGCGCAAGTGGCGGAGCTGGTGCAAGTGCCGGGGGAAACCCGCGACCGCTTGCTGGGCAATTCCTACATTCCGCGTCCGGAAATCGACAAGCTCGCGTATGGCGAACTGGGCTTCCGTCTGTTGCCACAAGTGGAACTGATCGAGGCGCGGCTCAAGGGTGCGATCAAGCAAGGCCTGATCGAACCGATGCCGATTTCCGGTGTGGCGTTTACGCCGTGGCGAGTCAAGGCACGGGCACTGGACCTGATCAGCGACGACGAAGACAGCTTGCTGGCGCGTTATGTGGAATACGGCGATCACGCGATCCAGGTGGACGACTTCCCGCAAGACTTCGGCTTGCTGGAAGCCTTGCAACAGCGCCAACAGGCACTGGAACAGGCCGCCAAACCGACCGCCAAACGCCGCGCCAACCAAAGCGAAAACGCGCCGGTCAACTGACCCACTGTAGGAGCGAGCTTGCTCGCGAAGGTCGTTAACGATAACGCGGGAAACCTGACACCCAACGGCGCTCTCCGGTTTTTCGCGAGCAAGCTCGCTCCTACAGAGAATTACGACAGGATCCTTTTATGAGTGACAGCTACCTCTCGTTCGTCAATTCGCCTTGGGGCCGCTGGCTGGCCCGAACCGCGGGCCTGCCGCAACCCCTGGCGCTGCAACGTCATCGCAGCGGCCAACAAGGCCTGGCCAACCCGGTGATCGTCGCCGGGGCAGGGCGCCTGGCTGCTGAAATCCAGCGCATCTTCAGCGCCACCGACACGGTGCCCGCCACTGCCGCGACGCTCAAGGCGCCCTCTACGGTCAAAGTCCAGGGCGCGGTGTTCGACGCCAGCGACATCGCCGACCTCAAGCAACTGGACGAGCTCTACGCATTCTTCCACGCCAATGCCAAGCGCCTGGGCCAACACGCCCGGGTGGTGGTGCTCGGCACCGCGCCGGAGTTGTGCAAGGACTTGCCCCAGGCCATCGCCCAACGCGCCCTCGAAGGCCTGGTGCGCTCACTGGCCAAGGAGCTGCGCCGGGCGATCACCGTGCAGTTGATCTACGTCGCCCCGGGTGCCGAAGGTGCGCTTGAAAGCAGCCTGCGGTTCTTCCTGTCGCGGCGCTCGGCCTATGTCTCGGGGCAGGTGGTGCGCCTTGAGAAACCAGTCGACACCCAAGCCGACATCAACTGGGACAAACCTCTCAGCGGCCGCCGTGCCCTGGTCACCGGCGCGTCCCGTGGCATTGGCCTGGCAATCGCCCAGGTGCTGGCTCGTGACGGGGCGCAGGTGGTCTGCGTGGATGTGCCCCAAGCCCGGGAATCCCTGCAACAGGCGGCCAGCAGTGTCGGTGGCAGCGCACTGGCGCTGGACATCACCGCCACCGACGCCGCGCAGCAACTGCAAGCCCATATCAGCCAACACGGCGCATTCGACGTGGTGGTGCACAACGCCGGGATCACCCGCGACAAGACCATCGCCAAGATGACCGAATCCGCGTGGCGCAGCGTACTGGCGGTGAACCTGGAAGCACCTTTGCACCTGAGCACGGCGCTGCTGGAAAGCCAGGGCCTGAAGCCGGGTGGGCGGATCGTGTGTGTCTCGTCGATTTCCGGCATTGCGGGCAACCTCGGGCAAAGCAACTACGCCACGTCCAAGGCCGGTGTGATTGGCCTGGTGCAAGGCCTGGCACCGCAAGCAGCGGCGCAGCAAGTGACCGTGAATGCGGTGGCTCCCGGTTTTATCGAAACCCAGATGACCGCGAAGATCCCGCTGATGATTCGCGAAGCGGGGCGGCGGATGAATTCGATGTCTCAGGGCGGGCAACCCATCGACGTGGCGGAAACCATCGCCTGGCTGGCGCATCCGGCTTCCGGCGGGGTCAATGGCCAGGTGGTGCGGGTCTGCGGCCAAAGCCTGTTGGGAGCCTGACCTATGGACTATGTGACACAAATTATCGACCCGCCGCCATCACGCTCGCGGCTGTTGCTGGACGGGGTATTGGCCCTGCGCAAACCCAAGGTGGAAGGTACGCCGACGTTACCGAAAGACCGCCTGGTACGGTCGGCCGTTGAGCTGTCTGCCCAGGGGATTGCGGCCTACGGCCGGGCCTGTGGTTTCCGCCGTGAGCAAGGCGTGCCGCTGTCCTATCCCCATGTGCTGGCGTTCCCGCTGCACCTGATGCTGCTGACCCGGCCGAGCTTCCCGTACCCGGCCAGCGGCATGGTGCATTTGGCCAATCGCATCCGTCAGCATCAACGCCTGGACGCGGGCCAGGCCCTGCGGCTGGAGGTGTATTGCGAGCGCTGGGTCGCCCATCCCAAGGGCCAGGCCCTTAGCATCGCCACCCGCGCCTACAGTGCGGGCACCCTGGTGTGGGAGAGCGACAGCCTGTACCTGCGCCGTGACGTAAAAGCCCCGGTCGGCGAACCGTGGGACGATGTGCTGTCGTTGCAGGAGGAAGGTTTGCTACGCACCCAACGCTGGGTGCTGCCGGCCGACCTCGGGCGGCGTTTCGCCAAGGTCTCGGGGGATTTCAATCCGATTCATACCTCGGTGATCGGCGCCAAACTCTTCGGCTTTCGCCGGGCCATCGCCCACGGCATGTGGACCCTTGGCCGCGCACTGGCCGCCCAGCAACCGCCGGGTGGGTTGGAGCAGGCCGAAGCCCACTGCGACTTCAAGTTGCCGATCTTCCTGCCCGGCCAGGTCGCCTTGTGGAACGTCCCGCCAACCGGCGCGCGTCGTGAGTTTGAAGTGCGCAATTTCGCCGGTGACAAACCCCATATGCGTGGGCTGTTTATCTGGAATGAGAACCCTCGATGAGTGACTACAGCTTCAACCCGGCCCCGACCCGCCGCGTGGCGATTATCGGCGGCAACCGTATTCCGTTCGCTCGTTCCAATACCGTGTATGCCCATGACAGCAACCAGGATTTGCTGGTCGCTGCCCTGCAAGGCCTGGTGGATCGCTACAACCTTCACGGCCTGCGCCTGGGCGAGTTTGCCGCCGGTGCGGTGATCAAGCATTCCCGGGATTTCAACCTGGCCCGGGAAAGCCTGCTGTCCACCACGCTGTCTCCGGAAACCCCGGCGTACGACCTGCAACAAGCCTGTGGCACCGGCCTGGAGGCCGCGTTGCTGGTGGCGAACAAGATCGCCCTTGGGCAGATCGAAGTGGGCATTGCCGGTGGTTCCGACACGACGTCCGATGCGCCCATCGGCATCAACGAATCCCTGCGTCGGACCTTGCTTTCAGCCAACCGCGCCAAGGGTACCGGCGCCAAGTTGAAGGCACTGATGAGCGTGCGCCCGTCGATGTTCTTCAAGCCGCTGTTGCCACGCAATGGCGAGCCGCGCACTGGCCTGTCCATGGGTGAACACTGCGAAGAAATGGCCAAGCGTTGGCAGATCAAGCGCCTGGCCCAGGACGAACTGACGCTCACCAGCCACCAGCGGCTGGACGCGGCGTACAAGCAGGGTTTCTTCGATGATTTGATCAGCCCGTATCGCGGCCTGGCCCGGGACAACAACCTGCGGGCCGACACCAGCCTGGAGAAACTCGCCGGCCTGTCCCCGGCCTACGATCGCCAGAACGGCACACTCACCGCCGGTAACTCCACGCCCCTGACCGATGGCGCCTCAGTGGTGTTGCTGGCCAGCGAGGAATGGGCCGCCGAACGCGGCTTGCCGGTTTTGGCCTATTTGAGAACCGGCGAAACCGCAGCGGTGAATTTCGTCGACGGCACCGAAGGCCTGCTGATGGCCCCGGCCTATGCCGTGCCACGCATGCTCAAGCGCGAAGGCCTGACGTTTGCCGACTTCGACCTGTTCGAGATCCATGAAGCCTTCGCCGCCCAGGTGCTGTGCACCCTCAAGGCCTGGGAAGACCCGGATTACTGCCGCGACCGCCTGGGCCTCGACGCGCCGCTGGGCAGCATCGACCGCGCCAAAATGAACGTCAACGGCGGCTCCCTCGGCTGCGGTCACCCATTCGCTGCCACTGGTGGCCGGCAGCTCGCGGCATTGGCCAAGGCCATTCACCAGCGGGGCGGCGGGCGTGGCTTGATTTCGATCTGCGCGGCGGGCGGGCTGGGCATTACCGCTATTGTCGAAAAGTAGTTCCCACCATAAAAACAACAAGGAGACTGCCATGAACGCTGTAAGCCTGGAACAGACCGAACGCCTCTGGTTGAACGCTTACCTGCCCGGCGTACCGGCAGACATTGATGCAGGCATCGAGGAATACCCGTCGTTGCGCGAGGTGTTCCTGGAGCACCTGCACAAATTTCGCGAGCGCGTGGCCTACGTCAGCATCGGCACCGAGATGACCTACGGCGACTGGGAGGTACAGGGCATCGCCTTTGCCGCGTGGCTGCAAGCCCAGGGCGTGAAGAAGGGCGATCGGGTGGCGCTGATGATGCCCAACTGCTTGCAATACCCGATCTGCCTGCTGGGCACGATCCTCGCGGGCGCCGTGGTGGTCAACGTCAACCCGCTCTACACCGCCCGAGAGCTGCAGCATTTGCTCAAGGACAGCGGAGCGGAGACCCTTGTGATCTTCGAAAACTTCGCCCACACCTTAGAGAAAGTGGTCGCGGCAAGTACCGTCAAGCGTGTGGTGATTGCCGCCATCGGCGATCTGCTCGGCACCTTCAAGGGCGCGGCGATGAACTTCATCCTGCGCAGCGTGCAGAAGCAGGTTCCGCGCTTCAACCTGCCGGGGGCGGTGCGCTTCAACCAGGTGCTGAAGCAGGGACGCGGGCAGACCCATCTCGCGGTGCCGATGAATCGCGAAGACCTGGCCTTCCTGCAATACACCGGCGGCACCACCGGCGATGCCAAGGGCGTGATGCTCAGCCATCGCAATATTATCGCCAACCTGTTGCAGGCCAAGGCGTGGGTCGGTGATCAACTCGACCAGAACCAGCAGGAAACCAACGTCACGCTGCTGCCGCTCTACCACATCTTTTCCCTGACGGTGAACTGCCTGATGTTCATGTGCCTGGGCGGGCGCAACATCCTGATCGCCAACCCGCGGGACGTGAAACGGGTGCAGATGATCCTGCGCAAGGAACGTTTCAACGGGATTGCCGGGGTGAACACGCTGTTCAATGGCCTGCTGGAAAACAAGGAGTTCTGCGCCCGGGACTTTTCCGATTTGCGCATGGTGATTGCCGGCGGCATGGCCACCCACACCGCCGTGGCCAAGCGCTGGAAGGAAGTCACCGGCTTGCCGATCATCGAAGGCTACGGCCTCACCGAGTGCTCGCCGGTAGTGAGCATCAGCCCCATCGACATCTCACGCATGCGCGAGATGGAATTCACCGGCAGCATCGGCGTGCCGTTGCCGTCGACTTGGGTGCGGTTTGTTCGTGAGGACGGTGAACTGGCGGAGCTGGGCGAGCAGGGCGAACTGCAAGTACGCGGGCCGCAGGTGATGCAGGGTTACTGGAAGCGCCCGGCGGAAACGGCCGAGGTGCTGGATGCCGAAGGGTGGTTGTCCACCGGCGACATCGGGGTGATGAATGAGCAGGGCTTCATCCGCCTGGTGGACCGCAAGAAAGACATGATCCTGGTGTCCGGGTTTAACGTGTACCCCAACGAGATCGAAGACGTGGTGGCGCTGCATCCCGGCGTGGCGGAAGTCGCGGCGATCGGGGTTGAGGATGGCGTGACCGGCGAACGGGTGAAAATCATCGTGGTGCGCAAGGACCAAAGCTTGACCCAGGAGCAGATTCTGGCGCATTGCCGGGAATACCTGACGGGGTACAAGGTGCCGCGGTTTGTGGAGTTTCGTACGCAAGAATTGCCCAAGACGACGGTGGGCAAGGTGCTGCGCCGGGCACTGCGCTAAATGTAGGAGCTGGCTTGCCAGCGATGACGGTGTGTCAGCCTGTACATCTGGCACTGATCCACCGCCATCGCAGGCAAGCCAGCTCCTACATGATCGCCGTCAGTCGTCGAATCCCACCTGCTCATGTATCTCATCGACCTTCAATTCCAGCCGATACGCCACGGCAATAAACAATGCCTGGCACAGGCACAGCGTCGCGCTCAGTGACCTGAACGCAAACGACGAGCCTTCATTCACCAGCAACACCGTGCTCGCCCGCTTGGCCAGGGGCGACAGGTTGCTGTCGGTGATAATCAGCGTCTTGGCCTGATGGTGCTGGGCAATCCGCAGGCAGTGCTGGGTTTCCTTGCCATAGGGCGTAAAGCTGATGGCAATCACCAAGTCATTCGCCCGCACGCTGCGCATCTGCTCGCGGTAGCTGCCGCCCAACCCCGACACCAAATGAATCCGCTTGTTGGTGTGCTGCAGGTTGTACACCAGGTAATCCGCCACGGCGAACGAGCGGCGCACGCCCACCACGTAGATATTGTCGGCATTCACCACCAGGTCCACGGCCTTGTCGAAGGCCACGTCATCCAGTTCCAGCCCCAGGCGTTCGATCCCCGACAGCGTGGCATTCACGCACTCACGCGCCAGGTCGCCGCCGCTGGCTTTCTGTGACTTGTTGGCGATCATGCTGCGGATGCGCTGCTGGTAGTTCTGCACCGGCGTGGTCTTGTGGGTGTAGGCCTCGCGGAACAACGCCTGCATCTCACTGAAGCCACTGAACCCGAAACGCTGGGAAAACCGCACGATGGCCGATGGGTGCACTTCGCATTCCCGGGCAATGTCGCTGATGCGGTCGACCATGATCCGGTCGCTCTGCTGGCTCATGTAGCTGGCGATGCGCTTGAGCTGGCGCGGCAGGCTCTCGTACTCATCGGTGATCAGCTGCAACAACCGCTCGGCGTTCAGCGGCGGGCTGGCGAGTGCGTCTTCCGGGGCGCTCTGGGACATAGGGAATCCTTCTGGCTTGTTCTTATAGGGCGCGTTGAGTCGCCCCAGACAATAAGTCGATGTGCGCAAGTCTACAGGGTAGGCGCAAAAAAATACCTCGGCATCCCGGCCCTCGGTGCAGCTGAAACGATGCACCGTGGCTGGAACACGCCAATGGTGGCTTATTGGAAAATATATTCCACAAAAAATATTTATAGAATAAATATTGATTGGCGTCGCCAGACGTTCTAGTCTGCTTGCACCAAGAGCGTATGCCGCCACCACGACGGCACACGCAGGCTGATAAAAATAACAGGAGCCAGCATGGGCCAGACTCGTTTTGCCAGTGGGCGTCAATTGGATCTGATTTGCCTGGGACGCCTGGGCGTCGACCTTTACGCACAACAAGTGGGTGCACGGCTGGAGGATGTCTCAAGCTTCGCCAAGTACCTCGGCGGTTCCTCCGCCAACATCGCGTTCGGCACCGCGCGGCTGGGGCTCAAGTCGGCGATGTTGAGCCGGGTAGGGGACGACCATATGGGGCGTTTTCTGCTGGAGTCCCTGGCCCGTGAAGGTTGCGATGTCAGCGGCATCAAGGTCGACCCGGAACGCCTCACCGCCCTGGTGCTGCTGGGTCTCAAGGACCGCGAAACCTTCCCCCTGGTGTTCTATCGCGAGAACTGCGCCGACATGGCCCTGCGCGCCGAAGACATCAGCGAAGCGTTCATCGCTTCCAGCAAGGCGCTGCTGATCACCGGCACTCACTTCTCCACCGACGGCGTGTACAAGGCCAGCGTCCAGGCCCTGGACTACGCCGAGAAACACAACGTCAAACGCGTGCTCGACATCGACTACCGCCCGGTACTCTGGGGCCTGGCCGGTAAGGCCGACGGTGAAACCCGTTTTGTCGCCGACCAGAATGTCAGCCAGCATGTGCAGAAAATCCTCCCGCGTTTTGACCTGATCGTCGGCACCGAAGAAGAATTCCTGATTGCCGGTGGCAGTGAAGATTTGCTCACTGCACTGCGCACGGTGCGTGGCCTGACTTCCGCAACCCTGGTGGTCAAGCTTGGCCCGCAGGGCTGCACGGTGATCCACGGCGACATCCCGGCCCGCCTCGAAGATGGCGCGATCTACCCTGGCGTACGGGTGGAAGTGCTCAACGTCCTGGGCGCCGGTGATGCCTTTATGTCCGGCTTCCTCAGTGGCTGGCTTGAAGACGCCAGCGACGAGCGCTGCTCCCAGCTGGCCAATGCCTGCGGCGGTCTGGTGGTGTCGCGCCATGCCTGCGCACCGGCGATGCCGACCCGCGCCGAACTCGATTACCTGTTCAACAGCCCGGTGCCGATTACCCGTCCGGACCAGGACGCGGTGCTGCAACGCCTGCACCGGGTCAGCGTGCCGCGCAAAGCCTGGAAGCAGCTGTTTGTGTTTGCCTTCGATCATCGCTGGCAGTTGGTGGAACTGGCCCAAAAAGGCGGCCAGGACCCGGCGCGCATCAGCGCCCTCAAGCAACTGTTTATCCAGGCCGTGGAACGGGTTGAAAGCAAACTGGCGGAGCAGGGCATCGGGGCTGACGTCGGGATTCTGGCCGATCAACGCTTCGGCCAGGACGCGCTGAACGCCGCCAGCGGTCGCGGCTGGTGGATCGCCCGTCCCGTTGAAGTCCAGAACTCACGACCGCTGGCCTTTGAACACGGCCGCTCGGTGGGCAGCAACCTGATTGCCTGGCCCCAAGAGCAAATCATCAAGTGCCTGGTGCAATTCCACCCCGACGACGAGCCGCTGCTGCGCCTGGAACAGGAAGCTCAACTCAAGGCCCTGTATCAAGCGTCCCTGGTCAGCGGGCATGAGTTGCTGCTGGAAATCGTGCCGCCCAAGGATCATCCGTCCACCTATCCCGACGTGCTCTACCGCAGCCTCAAGCGCCTGTACAACCTGGGTATCTACCCGGCGTGGTGGAAGATCGAGGCGCAGTCGGCCGCAGACTGGAAAAAGCTCGACGAACTGATCCAGGAACGCGATCCCTACTGCCGGGGCGTGGTACTGCTGGGCCTGAACGCTTCCGCCGAATGCCTGGCCGATGGCTTCCAGCAAGCCAGCCAGAGCCAGACCTGCCGCGGTTTCGCCGTGGGTCGCACGATCTTCCAGGAGCCAAGCCGTGCCTGGCTGGCGGGGGAGATTGACGATGAGGGGTTGATTCAACAAGCCCAGGGCATATTTGAACAGCTGATTAATGCCTGGCGCAGCGCCCGCGGTTAATTGATTCCACTGTGGGAGCGAGCTTGCTCGCGAAGGTCGTTAACGATGACGCTGGCATTCTGGATGAACGCGGCGTCCTCAGGTTTTTCGCGAGCAAGCTCGCTCCTACAGAAAGCCCGATTTCACGTTATCTGAAAAACAATAATAGGTGCAGCCATGCCCGCTATCCGAATTGGCATCAACCCGATCTCCTGGAGCAACGACGACCTGCCGGCCCTGGGCGGCGAAACGCCGTTGAGCACAGCCCTCAGCGAAGGCAAGGACATCGGCTACGAAGGTTTCGAACTCAACGGCAAATTCCCCAAGGACGCCAAAGGCGTTGGCGATGTCTTGCGCCCGTATGACCTCGCGCTGGTCTCCGGCTGGTACTCCAGCCGCCTGGCTCGGCGCTCGGTGGCGGAAGAAATCGAGGCCATCGCCAGCCACGTCGAACTGCTGCGCGAAAACGGCGCCAACGTGTTGGTGTACGGCGAAGTCGCCGATTCGATCCAGGGTTCGCCGGTACGCCTGATGGAGCGCCCGCGTTTCCACAGCGAACAGGCCTGGCAGGAGTACGCCGACAAACTCACCGAACTGGCGCGCTTCACCCTGTCCCAGGGCGTGCGCCTGGCGTACCACCACCATATGGGCGCCTACGTCGAATCCCCGGAAGACATCGACCAACTGATGCGCCGCACCGGCCCGGAAGTCGGCCTGCTGTTCGACTCGGGCCATTGCTACATGGGCGGTGGCGAACCCATCGAGGTGCTGCGCAAACACATCGACCGCATCTGCCACGTGCACTTCAAGGACGTGCGCAAGCCGGTGGTGCAACTGGCGCGCAACCAGATGTGGAGCTTCCCGGACTGCATCGTCAACGGCACCTTCACCGTGCCCGGTGACGGTGATATCGACTTCGCCGCATTGCTGGACGTGCTGCTCGCCGCCAATTACAAGGGCTGGCTGGTGGTGGAGGCGGAACAGGATCCCGCCGTGGCGCCGAGCTACATCTATGCGAAGAAGGGCTACGACACGCTGCGCGCGCTTCTCAATGAGAGGATTGGACAATGAGCCTGTTGGTCAAAAGCAGCAAACGCGGGCAAACCATGGTCGCCCTGGAAGAAGGGCGCCTGGAATATGTGGGCTTCGCCGCCTACCGTCTGAGCCTGGGCGAAACTTTGCCCGTGACGGCCGGTGATAAAGAGCTGTGCCTGGTACTGCTCAGCGGCCGGGTGAATATCCAGGGCGAAGGCTTCAACTGGGAAAACCTCGGTGATCGCCACTCGGTCTTCGAAGATAAATCTCCCTTCGCCGCCTACCTGCCACCGGGCACCGACGCCCAGGTCACCGCGTTGAGCGACGTGCAGATCGCCGTCTGCGCCGCTCCCGGCTCAACCGATGCAGGCCTGGCACCCCGTCTGATTCGCCCCGAACAATGCAAGCGCAGCGTACGCGGCAAGGGCGCCAACACCCGCTATGTGTGCGACATCCTGCCCGACAGCGAGCCCGCTCATTCGCTGCTGGTAGTGGAAGTGCGCACGCCCTCCGGTCACTCGTCGAGCTACCCGCCCCACAAGCACGACACCGACGACTTGCCGCACCAGAGCTTTCTCGAAGAAACCTATTACCACCAGATCAACCCGCCCCAGGGCTTTGTGTTCCAGCGGGTCTACACCGACGACCGCAGCATCGACCAGGCCATGGCCGTGGAAAACAGCGATCTGGTGGTGGTGCCCAAGGGGTATCACCCGGTCAGCGTGCCGTATGGCTACGAGTCTTACTACCTGAACGTGATGGCCGGCCCCAAGCGCGCCTGGCACTTCCATAACGACCCGCAGCACAGCTGGCTGCTGGATCTTTAAGCACTTTCGACGGAGAACAAGAACAATGAGCAACGCCCCGGTAATCGGCCATTACATCAACGGCCAGGTGCAGGACAGCGCCAGCGAGCGCTTCAGCAATGTGTTCAACCCGGCCACCGGTGAAGTCCAGGCCCGCGTCGGGTTGGCCAGCCAGAAGACTGTCGATGAAGCCGTCGCGTCGGCGCTGAAAGCCTTCCCGGCGTGGTCCGAGCAATCGTCCCTGCGCCGTTCGCGGGTGCTGTTCAAGTTCAAGGAATTGCTCGACCAGCACCATGACGAACTGGCGGAAATCATCAGCCGCGAACACGGCAAGGTGTTCTCCGACGCCAAGGGCGAAGTCACCCGTGGTATCGAGATCGTCGAGTACGCCTGTGGCGCGCCTAATCTTTTGAAAACCGATTTCAGCGACAACATTGGCGGCGGCATCGACAACTGGAACCTGCGCCAGCCGTTGGGCGTTTGCGCCGGCATCACGCCGTTCAACTTCCCGGTGATGGTGCCGCTGTGGATGATCCCGATCGCGCTGGCCACCGGTAACTGCTTCATCCTCAAGCCGTCCGAGCGCGACCCGTCCGCCAGTTTGCTGATGGCCCGACTGTTGACCGAAGCCGGGCTGCCCGACGGTGTGTTCAACGTGGTGCAGGGCGACAAGAGCGCGGTTGACGGCCTGTTGCAGCACCCGGACATCGAGGCGATTTCGTTTGTTGGCTCCACGCCGATTGCCGAGTACATCCACCAGCAGGCCACTCAGCGCGGCAAGCGTGTGCAGGCGTTGGGCGGCGCGAAGAACCATATGATCGTGATGCCGGACGCCGACCTGGATCAGGCGGCTGACGCCTTGATCGGCGCGGCTTACGGCTCGGCCGGCGAGCGCTGCATGGCAATCTCGATTGCCGTGGTGGTGGGTGATGTCGGTGACCAGTTGATCGAAAAACTGCTGCCGCGTATCGATCAGTTGAAGGTCGGCAACGGCATGCAGAAAGACAGTGAAATGGGGCCGCTGGTTACCGCCGAGCACAAGGCCAAGGTCGAAGGTTTTATCGACCAGGGCGTGGCCCAGGGCGCGAAGCTGATCGTCGATGGCCGCGGCTTCAAGGTACCGGGCGCGGAGGGCGGCTTCTTCGTCGGCGCGACCTTGTTCGATAACGTCACCACCGAGATGAGCATCTACCAGCAAGAGATCTTCGGGCCGGTGCTGGGCATTGTGCGGGTGGCGGATTTTGCCAGCGCCGTGGCCTTGATCAACGCCCATGAGTTCGGCAACGGCGTGTCGTGTTTCACCAGCGACGGCGGCATCGCCCGCGCCTTTGCCCGCACCATCAAGGTTGGCATGGTCGGCATCAACGTGCCGATTCCGGTGCCGATGGCCTGGCATTCCTTTGGTGGCTGGAAGCGCTCGCTGTTCGGCGACCACCATGCCTACGGTGAAGAAGGCATTCGTTTTTACAGCCGCTACAAAAGCGTGATGCAACGCTGGCCCGACAGCATCGCCAAGGGCCCTGAATTCAGCATGCCAACCGCCAAGTAAATTTTTTCGAGTGTGGAGCACAACAATAATGAAGTCGCCTCTACGTTTTGCCCTGAACCGCATGGTCGCCCCCAGCCTTTCCCTGTCGGACTTTATCCAGCTGGCGGTGACCCTGAAATGCGACGCCATCGAGATCCGTAACGACCTCAAGGGCATCGAGATTGAAGACGGCACCCCCGCCAGCCGCGTGCGCGAGCTGTGCGCGGTACACGGCATCACCGTGCTGTCGATCAACGCGCTGTACCCGTTCGATGTGTGGAATGACGAGCGCCGCGCCCAGGCGATCAAGCTGGCCGCCTATGCCCGCGAATGCGGTGCGCAGGCGTTGGTGATGTGCCCGTTGAACGACCGTGCCGACCCGCGCAACGAAGCCCAGCGTGCAGCCGGTTTGCGCACTGCATTGAGCGAACTGGCGCCGATCCTGCGGGAATACGGGATTCTCGGTTTTGTCGAACCTCTGGGGTTCGAAGAATGCTCCCTGCGCCGCAAGCGCGTGGCAGTGGATGCGATCAAGGCCATCGGCGGGCTGGATGTGTTCCGCGTGGTGCACGACACCTTCCACCACCACCTGGCCAGCGAACATGAGTTCTTTCCCGAACTGACCGGGCTGGTGCACATCTCCGGTGTGGAAGATGCCGACGCACCGCTGAATTCGATTCGCGACGGTCACCGTGTGCTGGTGGGCGAGGGCGATATCCTGGGCAATGCCGCGCAGATCGACACTCTGCTCAGCACCGGCTACAGCGGTTACCTGTCGTTCGAACCGTTCGCCGAAAGCGTGCACGGCCTGGCAGATATCAAGCAGGCGTTGGGGGCGAGTATCGCCCACCTGCAGAAACGATAAGGGGCACTCCATGACCACAACCCGATTGACCATGGCCCAGGCCCTGGTGAAGTTTCTGGATAACCAGTACATCGAAGTCGACGGTGTGCAGAGCAAGTTTGTCGCCGGTATCTTCACGATTTTCGGTCACGGTAATGTGCTGGGCCTGGGCCAGGCCCTGGAGCAGGACAGCGGCGACCTGGTGGTGCATCAGGGCCGCAACGAGCAAGGCATGGCCCACGCGGCGATTGGTTTTGCCAAGCAGCACCTGCGCCGCAAGATCTACGCGTGCAGCTCTTCGGTAGGGCCGGGCGCGGCGAATATGTTGACCGCTGCGGCGACCGCGACGGCCAACCGGATTCCGCTGCTGCTGTTGCCCGGTGATGTCTACGCCAGTCGCCAGCCCGATCCGGTACTGCAACAGATCGAGCAGTTCCACGACTTGAGCATCAGCACCAACGACGCGTTTCGTGCGGTCAGCAAATACTGGGACCGCATCAACCGCCCGGAACAGCTGATGACGGCGGCGATTCACGCCATGCGCGTGCTCACCGACCCGGCGGAAACCGGCGCCGTGACCCTGGCGTTGCCGCAGGACGTGCAGGGTGAAGCCTGGGATTACCCGGATTACTTCCTGCAAAAACGCGTGCACCGTATCGACCGTCGCCCGGCGACCGAAGCGATGCTGGGGGATGCCGTGGCGGCGTTCAAGGGCAAGCGCAAGCCGCTGATCGTGTGTGGCGGCGGGGTCAAATACTCCGGCGCGAATGTCGCGCTGCAAGCCTTTGCCGAGCGCTTCGACATTCCTTTCGCGGAAACCCAGGCGGGCAAGAGTGCGGTGGTTTCAAGCCATCCGCTGAACCTCGGCGGCCTCGGTGAAACCGGCTGCCTGGCGGCGAACCTGCTGGCACCGGAGGCCGACCTGATCATTGGTATCGGCACGCGCTATACCGATTTCACCACCTCGTCGAAGTCACTGTTCAAGCATCCCGAGGTGCAGTTTCTCAACCTCAATATCAGCCCGTGCGACGCACTGAAACTCGATGGCGTGCAGTTGCTGGCGGATGCCAAGGTTGGCCTGGAAGCACTGGCTGAAGCCTTGGGCGACTACCGTTCCAGCTGGGGCGATCAACCACGGGATGCCAAGGCGCAATTGGACGTCGAGGTCGATCGCATCTACCAGGCCGAATACCAGACTGAAAACTTCGTCCCGGAAATCAATGACCACATGGACCCGGCGGTGCTGCGTGAATTCATCGAGCTGACCGGTTCCTGCCTGACCCAAAGCCGCGTACTCGGTGTGCTCAACGAAACCCTGGCCGACGACGCGATCATCGTCGCCGCCGCCGGTAGCTTGCCCGGTGACTTGCAGCGCAGCTGGCGTAGCAAGGGCGTGAACACTTACCACGTCGAATATGGCTATTCGTGCATGGGTTACGAGGTCAACGCCGCGTTAGGCGTCAAGCTGGCCGAGCCGGAGCGCGAGGTGTACGCACTGGTGGGCGACGGCTCCTACATGATGCTGCACTCGGAGCTGGCCACCTCGATCCAGGAGCGGCGCAAGATCAACGTGGTGCTGCTGGACAACATGACCTTCGGCTGCATCAACAACCTGCAGATGGAACACGGCATGGACAGCTTCGGCACCGAGTTCCGCTTCCGCAATCCCGAGACCGGCAAGCTCGACGGCGGTTTTGTGCCGGTGGACTTCGCCATGAGCGCGGCGGCCTATGGCTGCAAGACCTACAAGGTCAACACCGTGGAGCAGCTGCAGGCGGCGCTGGCCGATGCGCGCACGCAAACGGTGTCGACGCTGATTGATATCAAGGTCCTGCCGAAAACCATGATCCACAAATACCTGTCGTGGTGGCGAGTCGGTGTGGCGCAGGTGTCCACCAGCGAGCGCACCGACGCGGTGGCCAAACAACTCAATGAACGCTTGGCCAAGGCCCGGCAGTACTAATAACAAGAGGAGTGTTTGCATGTCTTTGAAGTTGGGTGTTATCGGTACTGGCGCCATTGGCCAGGATCACATTCGTCGTTGCAGCCAGACCTTGCTCAACAGCCAGGTAGTGGCCGTGACCGACATCAACCTTGAGCAGGCTGCCAAGGTCGTCTCCGACCTGAAACTCACCGCCGAGGTGTATCCGGACGGCCACGCGCTGATCAACTCGCCGCAAGTCGAGGCAGTGCTGGTGACCTCCTGGGGCCCGAGCCACGAAGAATTTGTGTTGGCGGCGATTGCCGCCGGCAAACCGGTGTTCTGCGAGAAGCCGCTGGCGGTGACTGCCGAAGGCTGCCGCAAGATCGTCGAGGCCGAAGTGGCCCACGGCAAGCGCCTGGTGCAGGTGGGTTTCATGCGCCCGTACGACCAGGGCTATCGCGCCTTGAAAGCCGTGATCGACAGCGGCCAGATCGGCGAGCCGTTGATGCTGCACTGCGCTCACCGCAACCCGACGGTGGGTGAGAACTACAAGACCGACATGGCGATCACCGACACCTTGATCCACGAGCTGGATGTGTTGCGCTGGTTGCTGGCCGATGACTATGTGTCGGTGCAAGTGGTGTTCCCGCGTAAATCGAGCAAGGCATTGGCCCATCTGCGTGACCCGCAGATCGTGCTGCTGGAAACCGCGAAGGGCACGCGCATCGATGTGGAAGTGTTTGTGAACTGCCAGTACGGCTACGACATTCAGTGCGAAGTGGTGGGGGAGACCGGTATTGCGAAATTGCCGGAGCCGTCCCAGGTGCAGATGCGCAGCGGGGCCAAGCTGTCCAACGCGATCCTGATGGATTGGAAAGACCGGTTTATCGCGGCGTATGACGTTGAGTTGCAGGCGTTTATCGACGGCGTAAGGGCAGGGCAAGTGGGTGGGCCGTCGGCGTGGGATGGTTTTGCGGCGGCGGTGGCGGCGGATGCGTGCATTGAGGCGCAGAACAGTGGGCAGATTGTGAAAGTGGGGCTGCCAGAGCGTCCGCATTTCTACGGCTAACCACAACCCTCACTGATGGAACGCAGT
>NZ_JAXCIS010000219.1:0-28441 GCF_034044025.1 Pseudomonas sp. SED1 | reverse complement strand
GTGTGATCTTGAGAGAGGGGTTCTACTTTTGCGTCCCGTCGTCATGCTGCAAATTCGCCTGGGTCAGGTTCGCTCCCGCCGGCACGCTCCGCGTCAGCCACACGTTGCCGCCAATGGTCGAACCCTTGCCAATGGTAATCCGCCCCAGAATCGTCGCCCCGGCGTAGATCACCACATCATCCTCGACAATCGGATGCCGCGGATGGCCCTTCTGCAATTGCCCGTCTTCATCCGCCGGGAAACGCTTGGCGCCCAAAGTCACGGCTTGATAGATCCGCACCCGCTCGCCAATGATCGCCGTCTCACCAATCACCACACCCGTCCCGTGGTCGATAAAGAAGCTCGGGCCGATCTGCGCGCCCGGGTGGATATCAATTCCGGTCGCCGAGTGCGCGATTTCCGCACTGATCCGCGCCAGCAACGGCAACCCCGCCCGATACAAGTGATGCGCCAGGCGATGGTGAATCACCGCCAGAATCCCCGGGTAGCACAACAGCACTTCATCCACGCTGCGCGCCGCCGGGTCGCCGTGGTAGGCGGCGAGTACGTCGGTGTCCAGCAGGCTGCGCAAGGCTGGCAATGCCAGGGCGAAATCCTGGATCAGGTGGATGGCATGGGCGTCCACCTCACTGTCATCCTGGCCGCCTTGCCGTGCGGCATACCGCAGTTCCAGCCGCGCCTGGGCGAGCAACGCATTCAGCGCCACATCCAGGGTATGGCCGACGTAGAAATCTTCACTTTCTTCACGCAGGTCCACCGGCCCCAAACGCATGGGGAACAGCGCGCCGCACAACGCCTCGAGAATCTGCGCCACGGCTTCCCGTGAAGGCAGCTCGCGACCGCCCTGCTCGCCGCTGACCCGGCCATTGCGGGTGCGCCACTGGTCCCGGGCGCTGCGCAGCTGGCTGACGATGGTCTGTAATTGCCAATGACTGGAACGCTCACTCACGGTCTTCACTCCTGACGAAATGCCCACCACTTTACGGCAAGGCACCTGAGCGTCCTTAAGAACCAATAGTGCAATGCTAATAACCCACAGACATAAGCGATTGGCGGTTGCCCCCTGAAAAGTGCCTGCCTATAGTCGGTGCATCTCTGACCACCCGTGCGTAGCCATGATCAAACAACAGCTCGACCGCTTTAACCGTCTGGAACTGCTGGGCGGCGCCACCGCCCTGGAAAAACTCGAACGGCTGTCGGCCTGGCTGGGGCGTGACGTCTACGTCAAACGTGACGACACCACGCCGCTGGCCCTGGGTGGCAACAAGCTGCGCAAACTCGAATACCTCGCCGCCGACGCCCTCGCCCAAGGCGCCGATACCCTCGTCACCGCCGGTGCGATCCAGTCCAACCATGTGCGCCAAACCGCGGCACTGGCCGCCAAGCTGGGCCTGGGCTGCGTCGCCCTGCTGGAAAACCCGACGGGCACCGAAGACCCCAACTACCTGGCCAACGGCAACCGCCTGTTGCTGGAACTGTTCGACGCCAAGGTCGAGCTGGTAGAAAACCTGGACAACGTCGACGACCAACTCAACGCCGTCGCCGACCGCCTGCGCAGCAACGGCAAGAAGCCGTACCTGGTGCCCATCGGCGGCTCCAACGCCCTCGGCGCCCTGGGTTACGTGCGCGCCGGACTGGAACTGGCCGGGCAGATTGAAGACAGTGGCATCCAGTTCTCCACCGTGGTCCTGGCCTCCGGCAGCGCCGGCACCCACAGCGGCCTGGCACTGGCACTGGCCGAAGTACTGCCGGACCTGCAAGTGATTGGCGTCACGGTGTCCCGCACCGACGAAGCCCAGCGCCCCAAGGTGCAAGGCCTGGCCGAACGCACGGCCGAATTGCTCGGCGTGCCGGTGCCCGATGCGTTCAAGGTGATCCTGTGGGACGAGTACTTCGCCCCCCGTTATGGCGAACCGAGTGCCGGCACGCTGGCGGCGATCAAGCTGGTGGCCAGCCAGGAAGGCTTGCTGCTGGACCCGGTCTACACTGGCAAAGCCATGGCCGGGTTGCTGGACGGCATTGGCCGGCAGCGCTTTGAAGAGGGGCCGATCATCTTCCTGCACACCGGTGGCGCACCCGCCTTGTTCGCGTATGATTCGAGCTTTTGATATTCCATAAAGAAATATCAATCTTATTTTATATTATTTTCAAGTCTTAAAACCTGGCTTTATAGTCGCGCCGTAGGCGAATCTGCTGGCGATGCCCACAACTCGGTAAAAACTTCACCACCGAGTTGATGCATTCGCGAGCAAGCCCGCTCCCACACACCGCGCTTTTAAGGCAGGATACGACTACCGCGTCACCTGCATCGCTCAACATAAAAACACAGGGGCTCTTCATGACTATTTCCGTATTCCGTCGCACGTTACTGGTTGGTACGTTGGGGCTGGCGCTTGGCGCCGGGTGGCTCGGTCAGGCAGTTGCCGGCGAGCAGTTGGACAACATCAAGAAAGCCGGCGAAATCAAGATTGGCCTGGAAGGCACCTACCCGCCGTTCAGCTTCGTCGATGAAAGCGGCAAGCTCAGCGGTTTCGAGGTCGAGTTGTCTGAAGCCCTGGCCAAGAAGCTCGGCGTCAAGGTCAAGCTGCAAGCCACGCCATGGGATGGCATCCTCGCCGCCCTGGAATCCAAACGCCTGGACGCAGTCGTCAACCAGGTGACTATCTCCGACGCGCGCAAGGAAAAGTACGACTTCTCCAAGCCGTATACCGTCTCCGGTATCCAGGCGCTGACCCTGGCGAAAAACGTCGACACCATCAAGACCGCCGACGACCTGGCTGGCAAGAAGATCGGTGTGGGCCTGGGCACCAACTACGAACAATGGCTCAAGGAAAACCAACCGAAAGCCATCGTCAAAACCTATAACGATGACCCAACCAAGTTCCAGGACCTGCGCATCGGCCGTGTCGACGCGATTCTGATCGACCGCCTGGCGGCGCTGGAATACGCCAAGAAAGCCAAGGACACTGCCGCTGCAGGTGCTGCTTTCTCCCGTCAGGAAGCCGGTATTGCCCTGCGCAAAGGCGAGCCTGAACTGCTGGCTGCGGTGAACAAGGCCCTCGACGAACTGCGCGCCGACGGTACCTTGAAGAAACTGTCCGAGAAGTACTTCAACGCTGACGTTACTCAATAATGGAAGCAGGTTTCCAACTCGCGCTGGACTCCGCGCCCTTTCTGCTCAAGGGCGCGTATTTCACGGTAATTCTTAGCCTTGGCGGGATGTTTTTCGGCTTGCTGCTGGGCTTCGGCCTGGCCTTGATGCGCCTGTCGCGCTTCAAGCTGTTGAGCTGGACCGCCCGAGTCTACGTGTCGTTCTTTCGCGGCACGCCCTTGCTGGTACAGCTGTTCCTGATCTACTACGGCTTGCCGCAAGTGGGCATCGAGCTGGATCCGATCCCGGCAGCCATGATCGGCTTCTCGCTGAACATGGCCGCTTATGCCTGTGAAATCCTGCGTGCCGCCATCGGTTCCATCGAGCGCGGCCAGTGGGAAGCTGCGGCCAGCATCGGCATGACCCGTGCGCAGACCCTGCGCCGGGCCATCCTGCCGCAGGCCATGCGCACGGCCTTGCCGCCGTTGGGCAACAGCTTTATTTCCCTGGTCAAGGACACCGCCCTGGCCGCCACCATCCAGGTGCCGGAGTTGTTCCGCCAGGCGCAATTGGTCTCGGCCCGTACCTTCGAAATTTTCACCATGTATCTGTCCGCCGCCTTGATCTACTGGATTCTTGCCAGCGTTCTGGCGCACGTGCAAAACCGCCTGGAAGCACGAGTCAACCGGCATGACCTGGAGTCTTGAAGCATGATCGTGGTTGAAAAACTGACCAAACAATTCAAGGGTCAGGTGGTGCTTAACGGGATCGACCTTGAGGTCAAGGAAGGCGAAGTCGTCGCCATCATCGGCCCCAGCGGTTCCGGCAAGACCACCTTCCTGCGCTGCCTGAATTTCCTCGAAGAACCCACCAGTGGCCGGATCAAGGTCGGTGACATCGAGATCGACAGCAGCCGCCCGCTCAACCAACAGCAAGGCCTGGTGCGGCGCCTGCGCCAGCACGTGGGCTTTGTGTTCCAGAACTTCAACCTGTTCCCGCATCGCACCGCCCTGGAGAACGTCATCGAAGGCCCGATCGTGGTCAAGAAGATGCCCCGGGCCGCCGCGGACGCCCTCGGTCGCAAGCTGTTGGCCAGGGTCGGCCTGGCAGGCAAGGAAGACGCCTACCCCCGGCGCCTGTCCGGCGGGCAGCAGCAACGGGTAGCCATTGCCCGGGCCTTGGCGATGGAACCCGAGGTGATCCTGTTCGATGAACCCACCTCGGCCCTGGACCCGGAACTGGTAGGCGAAGTGCTGGCGACCATTCGCAGCCTTGCTGAAGAAAACCGCACCATGGTCATCGTGACCCATGAGATGAGTTTTGCCCGGGATGTTGCCAATCGCGTGATCTTCTTCGACAAGGGTGTAATTGTTGAACAAGGCGAAGCCAAGGCACTGTTTGCCAACCCGAAAGAAGAACGCACCCGACAGTTTCTGAGCAAGTTTATCAACAACTAACTTGCGCCCATCGGATGTAAGAAACTTCGCTTTATAGAGTTGCCGAAAGGCAACTCGCCTCTTAGGTTTTTTTTGGGAAAAGCCCTTTATTCATTGGGTAAAAATCACCTTGAAACACACACTTGCAGCGCCCCCCCAGTAAGACCCTTCTGAATATTCCATAACCCCCTGTTTGCCCCGCCCAGCCTCTTGACGCCAACTAACCGAGCCTCTTATCTAGAGCCAAGATAATTGGATCCATTCCGGTTTTTCATTAAATCGTTCCTTTCGGACTACGCCGCCTGCACGCGCCCAATGTCCGGGACGATTGCTGTTGGCTGCATCAAGGAGATTATTTATGAAGCGTATTTCCACTCGGGCGTTGCTGTGTGCCCCGACCTTGCCCCAAGCGCATCGAGAAGGCATCAATGCCCTCGCCGCGACAGACTTGCAGGTCGATATCGCGCCTTACTGCGGCATGGACGAAGGTGATCTGATCGAGCTGTTCTGGAACAACTGCTTTGCCGCTTCCAGGCGCGTGACCGCCGGCAAAATCGGCATGTCCACCAGCCTTCGAGTGCCGGAAAGCTTTGTGCAAAATGGTCCGGCGCGAATTCATTATCGGGTCATGCAAGTCGGCCACGGCCCGGCGCGTTCAGCCATCACCCGAGTGCAGATCAAGACCGATTATCCCGGCGGCATGCCCCTGGCACTGAGCATCGATGAAAACCAGAACCTGGCCGCCGTCAGCCTGCCCGAGACCATTCGCCGCCACGGCGTCAACAGCAGCCAGATCCGTCGCGGCGTGCCCCTGACCATCGAGCCCTACCTGAACATGGCGACCGACGACGAGATCACGCTGCGCTGGGGCGACGTGCGCCTGGACCTGCCAAAAATCCAGGCCAGCGATGTCGGCAAGGCGGTGCACGTGTGGGTGCCGTCGACGATCATCGTCGAGGCCGGGGATGACCATCGCCTCGAAGTGACCTACTGCATTCGCGACCGGGTCGGCAATAATTCACGCTGGGCGCCAGCCCGCACCTTGCGCATCGCCACGCACGTCCCCAAAGCCCCGACCAGCCCCGCCAAGCCTGCACTGGTCTACCAACCCCGCCGCCCCGGTTCGCCCTGTGAGCCGGGGTGACAGACCTTCTATGCATATTCCTAAAAGTTAGTTTATTTAAAAATTTAACACGCTTAGGGTATATGCACCGGACCACCGGACATTCCTGATTTTTTTATCTTTTCAACGGATGTGAGGTAGGTATGGTCAAAATTACCCCGGTGCGTAACGCCAGGGCATTACGTGCAGCCAAGGAGCGGCGCTGATGTCTAACTTGGCACAAACACCCCCCCAGAGTGATCTGGACGTCGCCCCGCTGTTGTTGCCCGCCAAGGTGCTGCGCAACGACGCCGAGGCTCTGAGCGCGGCTCATGAGCTTGCCCAGGCTGCGCGCCTGCAAGCGGCCAGGCGCGATCAGCAACGCAAACTGCCCTGGGCTGAAATCGAGCATTTCACCCGCAGCGGCTTGGGCAGTATTTCCATTCCTCGTGAGTACGGCGGCCCGCAAGTGTCCTTTGTGACCCTGGCCGAAGTGTTCGCGATCATCAGCGCGGCCGACCCGGCGCTGGGGCAAATCCCGCAGAACCATTTCGGCATCCTGCACGTGCTGCAAGGTGCGGCCAGCGAGCGCCAGAAGAAGCAGCTTTTCCAGAGCGTGCTGGACGGCTGGCGCATCGGCAACGGCGGCCCGGAACGCGGCACCAAAAACACCCTGGATCTCAAGGCACGCATCACTGCCGAAGGTGACGGCTACGTCATCAGTGGCCAGAAGTTTTATTCCACCGGCGCGCTGTTCGCTCATTGGGTGGCGGTCAAGGCGTTGAACGATGAAGGCAAGGTCGTCATGGCGTTCGTGCGCCGTGGCACCGAAGGCCTGCGTATCGTCGATGACTGGTCAGGCTTTGGCCAACGCACCACGGCCAGCGGCACGGTGCTGCTCGATCAGGTGGCGGTGGACGCCGAACTGGTGGTGGAGACGTGGCGCCTCGGCGAAACGCCGGGGATCCAGGGCGCCGTTTCGCAATTGATCCAGGCGGCCATCGACGCCGGCATCGCCCGTGGTGCGCTGGACGACACCATCAGCTTCGTACGCGAACGCTCGCGGCCATGGATCGACGCCAAGGTCGAGCGGGCCAGCGATGACCTGTATGTGATCGCCGATATCGGCAAGCTGAAGATCGAACTGCACGCCGCTGAAGCGCTGTTGCGCAAGGCCGGCCAGGTACTGGATCAAGTCAGTGCCGCACCGATCACTGCGCAGTCAGCCGCACGCGCCTCGATTGCCGTGGCCGAAGCCAAGGTGCTGACCACCGAGATTTCCCTGCTCGCCAGCGAAAAGCTGTTCGAACTGGCCGGCAGCCGCGCGACCCTCGCCGAATTCAACCTCGACCGCCACTGGCGCAACGCCCGGGTGCACACCCTGCACGACCCGGTGCGCTGGAAGTATCACGCGGTGGGCGCCTATCACCTCAACGGCACTTTACCTGCCCGACATTCCTGGATTTAACCGACCAGACCTCTGGAGAATACGCATGACCCTTTCTCACCACGTCGCGGTTATTACCAGCGATGAACAAGCCCTTATTGTCGCCAGCGACCTGGCCGAAGACTTCCGCCGCGACAGCGCCTTGCGTGACCGTGAACGCCGCCTGCCCCTGCCTGAACTGGACGTGTTTTCCCGCTCCGGCCTGTGGGGCATCAGCGTGCCCAAGGAGTTCGGCGGTGCCGGCGTTTCCAACGTCACCCTGGCCAAGGTCACGGCACTGATTGCCCAAGCGGATGCATCCTTGGGGCAGATCCCGCAGAACCATTTTTATGCCCTCGAAGTACTGCGGGTAAATGGCAGCCCGGCGCAGCAAAAACGCCTGTACGCCGAAGTCCTCGCCGGCCAGCGCTTCGGCAATGCGCTGGCGGAACTGGGCACCAAAACTGCCCATGACCGCATCACCAAGATCACCCGCGACGGTGACGGCTTCCGTATCACCGGCCGCAAGTTCTACTCGACCGGCGCGATCTACGCCCAACGCATTCCCACGTCTGTGGTGGACGAAAACGGCGTGCAGCAACTGGCCTTTGTCACCCGTGACAGCCAGGGCCTGACTGTGATCGACGACTGGAGCGGCTTCGGCCAGCGCACCACCGGCAGCGGTTCGGTGGTGTTCGATAACGTTTGGGTCGCGGCCCAGGACGTGATCCCGTTCCAGAGCGCCTTCGAACGCCCGACCACCGTCGGCCCGCTGGCGCAGATCCTTCACGCCGCCATCGACACCGGCATCGCCCGCGCGGCCTATGAAGATGCGCTGCACTTCGTGCGTACCAAGACCCGACCCTGGATCGATGCCACCAGCGACAAGGCAACGGAAGATCCGCTGACCCTGAAAAGCTTCGGCCACTTGAGCATCCGCCTGCACGCCACCGAAGCCCTGCTGGAGCGCTCCGGTGAATTCCTCGACCGCGCCCAGGCCGACAGCAATGCCGACACCGTCGCGGCCGCATCCATCGCCGTCGCTGAAGTGCGCGCCCTGAGCACCGAGATTTCCCTGGCCGCCGGCAGCACCCTGTTCGAACTCGCGGGCAGCCAGGCCACCCTCGCTGAACACGGCCTGGACCGCCACTGGCGCAACGCCCGGGTGCACACCCTGCACGACCCGGTGCGCTGGAAGTACCACGCTGTGGGCAATTACTACCTCAACGATGAAAACCCGCCACTGCGGGGGACTATCTGATGGCAAAGAAAAAGATCCTGCTCAATGCCTTCAACATGAACTGCATCGGGCACATCAACCATGGCCTGTGGACCCATCCACGGGACACTTCGACTCAATACAAGACCCTCGAATACTGGACCGAACTGGCACAGCTGCTGGAGCGCGGACTGTTCGACGGGCTGTTCATCGCTGACATCGTCGGGGTGTACGACGTCTACCAGAATTCGGTGGATGTGCCGCTCAAAGAGTCGATCCAGTTGCCGGTCAACGACCCGTTGCTGCTGGTCTCGGCCATGGCGGCGGTGACCAAACATCTCGGCTTCGGCCTGACCGCCAACCTCACCTACGAACCGCCGTATCTGTTCGCCCGGCGCATGTCGACCCTCGACCACCTGAGCCGTGGCCGGGTGGGCTGGAACATCGTCACCGGCTACCTCGACAGTGCCGCCAAGGCCATGGGCCTGACCGAGCAGGTCGAGCACGACCGGCGCTACGACCAGGCCGACGAATACCTGGAAGTGCTCTACAAGCTTTGGGAAGGCAGTTGGGAAAACGACGCGGTGATCAACGATCCGCAGGCGCGGGTGTATGCCCAGCCGGAGAAGGTGCACAAGGTCGAGCACAAGGGCGAGTTCTATCAGGTCGAGGGCTATCACCTGTGCGAGCCATCGCCGCAACGCACACCGGTGCTGTTCCAGGCGGGCAGTTCGGACCGTGGCTTGCTGTTCGCCGGGCGCCACGCCGAGTGCGTATTCATCAGTGGGCAGAACAAGGCCTCGACCAAAATCCAGGTGGACAAGGTGCGCGCCAGCGCCGTGGAAGCCGGGCGTAACCCGGACGACATCAAGGTGTTCATGGGGCTGAACGTGATTGTCGGCGCCACCGAAGAAGCCGCGTGGGCCAAGCACGCCGAGTACCTGAGCTACGCCAGTGCGGAAGCCGGCGTGGCGCATTTCTCGGCGTCCACGGCGATTGATTTTTCCCAGTACGAAATCGATGAACCGATCCAGTACGTGAAGAGCAACGCCATCCAGTCCGCGACCAAAAACCTGCAAAACAACGACTGGACCCGGCGCAAATTACTGGAGCAACACGCCCTCGGCGGCCGCTACATCACCCTGGTGGGCTCGCCGGCACAGGTGGCGGATGAACTTGAATCATGGATCAGCGAAACCGGCCTGGATGGCTTCAACCTGACGCGCATCGTTACCCCGGAAAGCTACGTCGACTTTATCGAACTGGTGATACCGGAGCTGCAGCGTCGGGGCTCGTACAAGACCGCGTATGACTCCGGGACGCTGCGGGAAAAAGTGTTCCACCACTCAGCGCACTTACCTGAACAACACATCGGCTCCTCCTACCGCCACTGAACCCTGTAGGAGCGAGCTTGCTCGCGAGAATCGTCAACGATAACGCGGGGCACCTGACACCCCGTGGCGCATTCAAGTTTTTCGCGAGCAAGCTCGCTCCTACAATTGGAAATCCAATATGAAAAAAACATTGCTCAGCCACTCAGTCAAAGCACTGGCCCTCGCCCTCGGACTCTTCAGCTCGGCGGTATTCGCCGCTGACGCTCCTTTGAAAGTCGGCACCACCGCCGCCTTCGCGATTCCCCTGGAGGCCGCCGTCGAAGAGGCCGGCAAACAGGGTTTGAAAGTCGAACTGGTGGAGTTCACCGATTGGATCGCGCCCAACGTCAGCCTGGCGGCCGGCGATATCGACGTGAACTACTTCCAGCACATCCCGTTCCTGGAAAATGCCAAGGCCGCCGCCGGGTTTGACCTGGTGCCGTTCGCCCCGGGGATCATCAACAACGTCGGCCTGTATTCGAAGAAGTACAAAAACTTCAACGACCTGCCTCAAGGCGCAACGGTGGCGATTGCCAACGACCCGATCAACAGCGGCCGCGGCCTGCAGTTGCTGGCCAAGGCGGGCTTGATCACCCTCAAGCCGGGCGTGGGCTACAAGGCCACCGAAGAAGACATCGTCACCAACCCGAAGAAGATCAAGATCCTGCAAGTGGAAGCCGTGCAACTGGTGCGCGCCTATGACGACGCCGACCTGGTGCAGGGCTACCCGGCGTATATCCGCCTGTCCAAGACCTTCGATCCTGAGTCGGCCTTGCTGTTCGACGGCATCGACCACAAGGAATACGTGATCCAGTTCGTGATCCAGCCGAAGAGCAAAACCGACCCGCGCCTGATCAAGTTCATCGACATCTACCAGCACTCGCCGGTGGTACGCGCCGCCCTGGATAAATCCCTTGGCAAGCTCTACCAAGTCGGCTGGGAAGGCTGAACATGAGCGCCGCCACAGCACAACGACGCGAGACGCAACCACCGCACCTGGACGCGCAGCAGACCGAGCTGCATCCGGCGCTGAACCATGCCCACGTGCGATTCATCAACCTCGGCAAGACCTATGACGGCCAGGTCGTGCCCGCCCTGCAAGGCATCGACCTGGCAATCCAGCGCGGTGAAGTCTTCGGCATCATCGGCCGCAGCGGCGCCGGCAAGTCGTCGCTGATCCGCACCATCAACCGCCTGGAACAACCGAGCAGCGGCCGGGTGTTGATTGACCAGGTCGACATCGGCGACTTCGACGAAGACCACCTGGTAGCCCTGCGCCGGCGCATCGGCATGATCTTCCAGCACTTCAACCTGATGTCGGCCAAGACCGTGTGGCAGAACGTCGAACTGCCGCTGAAAGTCGCGGGCGTGCCCAAGGAGCAGCGCGAGAAAAAGGTGCGCGAGCTGTTGGAGCTGGTGGGTTTGCAGGACAAGCACAAGGCCTATCCGGCGCAGCTGTCCGGCGGGCAGAAACAGCGGGTGGGCATTGCCCGTTCGCTGGTGCATGACCCGCAGATTCTGTTGTGTGATGAAGCCACTTCGGCGCTTGACCCGGAGACCACCCAGTCGATCCTCGGCCTGCTGCGGGAGATCAACAAACGCCTGGGCCTGACCATCGTGTTGATCACCCACGAAATGGCCGTGATTCGCGAAATCTGCGACCGCGTCGTGGTGCTGGAACACGGCCACGTAGTAGAGCAAGGCCCGGTGTGGGAAGTGTTTGGCAACCCGCAGCACGACGTCAGCAAGACCCTGCTGGCTCCGCTGCAACACGGCTTGCCTGAAGAGTTGCAAAGCCGCCTGCAGGCCAATCCGACCTCAAAGGACGCCGCCGTGGTGCTGCGCTTGCAACTGACCGGCAGTGCCGAAGACGAACCCGACCTGGCCGCGCTGTTCAGCGCCCTCGGCGGGCGCGTGCGCTTGCTGCAAGGCGGCGTGGAGCGCATTCAGGGCCATGCGTTGGGGCAATTGCTGCTGGCGGTGAGCGGCTCGGCCCTGACCGCTGAAGAACTGCGCACCCGCGCCGGGCGCTGGGCACAACAGGTGGAGGTGCTGGGCTATGTGGTTTGATCGTTTATTGCAGGGCGCCATCGACACGCTGTTGATGGTCGGTGTGTCGTCGCTGATCGCGTTGCTGGTGGGGATTCCGCTGGCAGTGTTCCTGGTGACCAGCGACAAGGGCGGCATCTATCAGGCGCCCGCGTTGAACCGGGTGCTGGGGGCGTTCGTTAACCTGTTCCGCTCGATTCCGTTTCTGATTCTGATGGTGGCGCTGATCCCGTTCACCCGGCTGATCGTCGGCACCACCTATGGCGTGTGGGCTGCGGTGGTGCCGTTGACCATCGCAGCCACGCCGTTCTTTGCGCGGATCGCCGAAGTCAGCTTGCGCGAAGTCGATCACGGCTTGATCGAGGCGGCGCAGGCCATGGGTTGCCGGCGCTGGCATATCGTCTGGCATGTGCTGCTGCCGGAGGCGCTGCCGGGGATTGTCGGCGGATTCACAATTACCCTGGTGACGATGATCAACTCCTCCGCCATGGCCGGGGCGATTGGTGCCGGTGGGCTGGGAGATATTGCCTACCGCTATGGTTATCAGCGCTTTGATACGCAGATCATGCTGACGGTGATTGTGCTGCTGGTGATTCTGGTGGCGGTGATTCAGTTGGGCGGCGATCGGTTGGCCAGGGTTCTGAACAAGAGGTGAGGTATAGTCGGGCCATCTCAGCGCCCGGTATTGCCCGCCATGAAACTCGCCCCCGACGACCTCGACCAGATCACCTCCACCACCCTCGGCCACTACAACAAAGTGGCCGAGGATTTTCGTGAAGGCACCCGTGACCACGACGTGAGCCAGAACATTGATGCGTTGTTGCGGCATATCCAGGGCGACGCGCCGTTTACCGTACTGGATTTCGGCTGCGGGCCGGGGCGGGATTTGCAGACGTTTACTCGCATGGGCCACATCGCCGTGGGGCTCGATGGTTCGGAGCGCTTCGCGCAGATGGCCCGGGAAGACAGCGGCTGTGAAGTGCTGCAACAGGACTTCCTGAAGCTGGACTTACCCGCCGGACGTTTCGACGGGATCTTCGCCAACGCGGTGCTGTTTCATATTCCCAAGCAGGAGTTGCCGCGCATTCTTGGACAGCTTCACGGGGCACTGAAGGTCGGTGGCGTGTTGTTCAGCTCAAACCCTCGGGGTGAAAACCAGGAAGGCTGGAACGGGCCGCGGTATGGCTCGTATCACGACTTGCAGGCCTGGCAGGCGCTGCTGACGGCGGCGGGTTTTGTGGAATTGGAGCATTACTACCGGCCCGCCGGGTTGCCTCGGGAACAGCAGCCGTGGCTGGCTAGTGTGTGGCGCAAGCTGTAGTTCTTTGTTGTTTGGGCTTACGCCTTCGCGAGCAAGCCCGCTCCCACATTTTGGAATGCATTCCCCTGTGGGAGCGGGCTTGCTCGCGAAAGACTCACAGCCACCACTAATCCACCTGATACACCACCGCCTGCGCGCCAGGCACAAAAGCCCTAATACGCCCCTCAACAAAATTCGCCACCAACCGCGTCCCATCAGCAAACGTGGTCTGCTCCCACATTTTGGAATGCATTCCCCTGTGGGAGCGGGCTTGCTCGCGAAAGACTCACAGCCACCCCTAATCCACCTGATACACCACGGCCTGAGCGCCAGGCACAAAAGCCGTAATACGCCCCTCAACAAAATTCGCCACCAACCGCGTCCCATCAGCAAACGTGGTCTGCTGCACCTGTTTATCTTCGGTCAGCCAGCGAAAATCCGTCATGGCCTGAGTCGCCAACCGCTCATGCAGCGGCCGGAAGAACCCATCCTGGCGCTGAATCACCGGCAAGCGCTGCTTCACCGTCGCCGCACTCAGGTGATACAGCGGCGGCACGTTGTAGAGCAGTTGCGTCAGTTCGTTCTCGGCCCGCACATTGCTCAGTTTCAGGCTGTCGAACAGCCAATGGTGGGTGGTGATCACCGAGCCATGGAACACCGCCTGATACAGCGGCAGGCGCATCGCCGGGTCAAAGTAGACCGTGCGAAACGGCTCTTTCAACGGCACCGACTTGAAGAACACCGCCGGCTGTTCCGGCGGGTACCAGGCCCCGACGTAATACGGCGACTGCTTGTCCTGGGTCATCTCCCGATCCCCCCAGCCCAACACCGGTGTTTGCATACCGTGGGCAAACAGGATGCCTCGGGCGGTGATCGCATTGCCGTCTTCGGAACCTGCCGGCAACTTGAGCACCGTACTGATCCAGCGAGATGCATCGATATTGCCTTCGGCGTTTTGGGCCTGGGACATGCTGGCGCCCGTGCGGTAACTGTCGAACAACATGCTGGTGGCGTAGGCATCGAGAAACCAGGCGTTGAACCCGGACTTGGCCTGCACCGCCTTGATCCGCGCCTCCAGCAATGGCCGTACGCAACGCGGGTCGGTGTAGTGGCCGGACTTCTGGAAGCCTGTCTTCAACTGGCCGCCCTTCAACACGATCGCGCACTCGCCGTAAGCCTTGCTGCCCAGGTGCGCGGTGGTCCAGTCGGGGTTTTCGGTGGCGGACAAGGCCGTTTCATAAGAGTCGTAGGGCGCCATCAGGTAACCGGCATCGACACCGGCCTTCACGGCCTCAGGATGCCAGAGCCCGCCTTCCCAGCCTTCGCCCTGGGTCACCAGCAAGCGCTTGAGACCGGCGCCTTTCAGCGCGTTGGTGACGGACAAGGTGTTGCCCCAAGTCTCAGGCGTGGCGCTCAAGGCACCCGCAAAAGCCACGGCCAACTCGCGACGCAGCGCACCATAGCCGTCAGCGAGTTGGGTCATATTCGGCTCGGTGGAGGGCTGCCAGGCCTGCCGGGCTTTTGTGTTGATCGCCGCGTTCAGGCCGCGCAGCAGGACAGCCTGCTCATACGGTTTCTTGACCTGTCGAACCTGCGCCGCCTCTTTGTCCAGCAAGCCATTCAACTCAGCTGCCAGCCCTTTGCCGCTGCGCAGCAGTTTGAGCAGCTGAGGCCAGTCCCGAACATCGCGCGGGGCCAGCAGGTCATTGCCCCACAGGTAGATATGGCTGGCGCCCAGCAGTTTTTCCGCTTCCGGGGTTTGCCGCAGTTTGTCTGCCAACGGCTCATAACGTCCCTGCTCCACCAGCCACTGGCGATAACGCTTGGCGCCGGCCAACGGGTCGCTTTCGCCCAGGTGCAACAGCAGGGTCATCGGCGCGGCGGGGTCCAGCGTGGTGAATTCATGGAAGGCGGACAACACCAGCCCTTTACCGTCGGCCTGCCAGTGCAAACGGTTGTTGTAAGGATTGGTCATCAGCCAGTTGAGGGTGAACGTGCCGTGGTCCACCCCCCACAGCGGCAGGCTGAGGTCCTGGGTGGTGTTGACGTCGCCCTGTTCCAGCAGGAATTTTTGCCACACGGCATTGCCCGCCGGCACGTAGTGCCCTTCGGCCAGGGGCCAGATCAGGCCGTTGCCCATGGCGCTGGCGGGTTGCCGCAGGATCGCCAACTCACCGGCATCACGGGCGGTGATCGTCAGGGCGAGATCCCGTTGATCGAGGGTGGCGCTCAGGCGATAGGCGCCATCGTCCCATTGCCAACTGGCCTGGCTGGCGCTTTGGGAGAGTTGGTTGACCCTGTGCGCAGGGACTCCGCTTGAAGCCTGCACGGCGGTCTTGTCGCTGGGAGTGACATGGATCGCGAGAGTCGCCGGGTCCAGCTCTACGCGCCACAGGACGTTCTCCAGCACCGTGCCGGCAAGGGCCACGGGCGACAGCAACAAGGTACAAACCAGCAGGAAACAACGCATGGGGCAGGCCTTGGCAAAGGATCAGGCCCGGAGGGTAAAACAATTGACCGGGCGCCAAGTGCAAAAAAATGTTTCAGGAAACATTCCCACGTCCATGTAGGAATGTCAGCGCAGTGGCTGTCAGGCGTTTTCTTTCTTCGGCTCGCGAATCTTGTACCAGGCCACATACAGCGCCGGCAAAAACAGCAGCGTCAGCAAGGTGGCGATGATGATCCCGCCGATCATCGCATAGGCCATCGGCCCCCAGAACACTTCCCGGGCAATCGGGATCATGCCCAGGCTGGCCGCCGCCGCGGTCAGCAGGATCGGCCGGCGCCGGTGTTCGGTGGCTTCCACCACCGCGTCCCACGGCGTGTAGCCGTCGCGCTCGTAGGCGTCGATCTGGGTCACCAGAATCACCGAGTTACGGATGATGATGCCGATCAGCGCGAGGATCCCGAGGATCGCCACAAAGCCCATGGGCGTGCCCGTGGGAATCAGCGCCAACACCACACCAATCAGCCCCAATGGCGCGACGCTGGCCACCAGGAACATCTTCTGCACGCTGTGCAGCTGGATCATCAGGAAGGTCGCCATCAAGAACAGCATCAGCGGCACCACCTTGGCAATCGGCCCCTGGGCCTTGCCGCTTTCTTCCACGGTGCCGCCGGTGGCGACCTTGTAGCCCACCGGCAACGCGGCGCTGAACTTGTCGATTTCCGGCTTGAGCTGTTTCACCAGGTCGGTCGGCTGCATGTCGTCGCGCACCGCCGCCTTGATGGTGATGGTCGGTTTGCGGTCGCGACGCCACACCAACGGCTGTTCAAGCTCATAGCGCACGGTGGCAAACGCCAGCAGCGGAATCGAGGTGCCATTGGGCGTGACGATCTGCAGGTTCTGCAAAGTCTCCGGCGTACCGCGCTCGGCATCTTCGGCGCGGCCAACCACATTGATCAGGTAGATATCGTCATGCACCTGGGTCACCGACGCACCGCTGACCACGCTGTTCATCAACTGCGCCACGTCTTCCGACGACAGCCCCAATTGCCGCGCCTTGTCCTGGGCGATGTCGACCCGCAGGACTTTGCCGGGCTCGTTCCAGTCGTAGATGATTTCGCCCATGTGGGTATTTTTATCGAGCATGGTCGCCAGCTCGATCGCGTGTTTGCGCACTTGGTCGATGTCCTTGCCAGACACCCGATACTGGATCGGACGCCCCACCGGCGGCCCCATTTCCAGCGGCTGCACGAAGCTGCCCACGCCGACAAAATCTTCCCGCAGGCGTTTTTGCAGGCGCGCAATCAAGGCGCCACGCTCTTCCAGGCCCTTGCTGACGATCACCAGTTGCGCGTAGTACGGGTTCTCCAGTTGCTGGTCCAGCGGCAGGTAGAAACGGATCGCGCCCTCGCCGATATAGGTGCTCCAGCGGGCGATGTCCGGGTCGTCCTTGATGATCGCCTCAAGACGGTCGACGGCCTTGCGGGTCTCGTTGATCGAGGCGTTTTGCGGCAGGTTGAGGTCGACGAGAATTTCCGGGCGGTCCGAGGACGGGAAAAACTGGTTCTGCACGAACTGCATGGAAAACACCGACGCCACAAACAACAGCACGGTAATGCCGATGGCCCACCAGCGGTTGCGCATCGCCCACAGCATGCCGCCATTGAACGCCCGGCCCACCCGGCCCGGCTCGGCGTTATGAGGTTTTACCTTGCTGCTGAGGATATGCACCCCGAGCACCGGCGCGAACAACACCGCGACCACCCACGACACCAGCATCGCCACGGCAATCACCGCAAACAGCGTGAAGGTGTACTCACCCGCCGAACTGGCATTAAGGCCAATCGGCACAAAACCGGCGACGGTCACCAGCGTACCGGTCAACATCGGGAACGCCGTAGAGGTGTAGGCGAAGGTCGCCGCCTGCTCCTTGGTTTCGCCTTTTTCCAGGCGCGTGATCATCATCTCCACGGTGATCATCGCGTCGTCCACCAACAAGCCGAGGGCGATGATCAAGGCACCCAGCGACACCCGCTGCATGGTGATGCCGCTGTATTCCATGAACACAAACACCAGCGCCAGCACCAGTGGAATCGAGCACGCCACCACCAACCCGGCACGCACGCCGAGGCTGATAAAGCTCACCACCAGCACGATGATCACCGCTTCAAACAACGCGCTGGTGAAGCCGCCGACGGCCTCTTCCACCACTTCTGCCTGATCGGAAACCTTGTGCACACCCACACCCACCGGCAGGTCGGCGGTCAGCTCGTCCATTCGTTTGTGCAGGGCCTTGCCGAAATCCTGGATGTTGCCGCCCTTCTGCATGGCGATGGCCAAGCCGATGGCGGGCTTGCCGTTGAAGCGGAACATCGGCGTCGACGGGTCGACATAGCCACGGGTGATTTCCGCGACATCGGCCAAGCGATAGAAACGGTCATTGAGCCGCAGATTGACGTTGGCCAGGTCCTTCTCCGAGGCGAACTGCCCGGAGGTGCGCACCGAAATCCGCTCCGGCCCCGCCTCGATCACACCGGCCGGGGTCACCGCGTTCTGCGATTGCAGGCTCTGCACCACCTGGCGCTGATCAATCCCCAGAGCCGCGAGTTTGCGGGTGGAGAAATTCAGGTAAATCACTTCGTCCTGCTGGCCGATCATCTCGACCTTGCCCAGCCCCGGCACCGAACGAATCTCGGCGCGCGCTTGCTCGACGTAGTCGCGCAACTGGCGCATCGACAAGCCATCGGCGGTAAAGGCGTAGATAGAGCCGAATACATCACCGAACTCGTCGTTGAACGCCGGCCCCTGTAAACCCTGGGGGAAACTGCCGCGGATGTCGTCGATCTTCTTGCGTACCTGGTACCAGATCTCCGGGATCGCCTTGGCGCTGGTGGTGTCCTTGAGGAACACAAACACCGTTGACTCACCGGGCCGGGTGTAGCTTTTCACGTAGTCGAGGGAGTCCAGCTCTTCGAGTTTTTTCTCGATGCGGTCGGTGACCTGCTTCAGGGTCTCTTCCTGGGTCGCGCCCGGCCAACGGGTCTGGATCACCATGGTCTTGATGGTGAACGACGGGTCTTCCTCGCGGCCGAGGTTCATGTACGAGAACACGCCCATCAGCAGCGCGACGAACATCAGGTACCAGACGAAGGACTGATGCTTGAGGGCCCAGTCGGATAAGTTGAAGCTCCCTTTCATCGCGGGCTGTCCTCGTCGATTTTGACTTTTTGCCCGGGCTTCAGGCTGTTCACGCCGGCACTCACCACGCGCTCGCCGGGCTTGACGCCAGCGTTGAGCAAGGCGCTGTCGGCGTCACGGCTGACGATGGTGACGTCACGGGGTTGTACGGTCTGGCTTTGGGTGTCGATCACCCAGATGCGGGTCTTGCCGTCGGCTTCCTGCAAGGCGCTGAGGGGCAGTTCAATACGCGGAGCGATGGCTGAGCTCAAGGTCACGCTGATGGCGGTGCCGAGGCGAAACGCAGGCGGCGTTTCGGCCAGGGTCAGGCGGGCGCGACGGGTGCGGGTGGCGCTTTGGGCCTGGGGTTCGATCTCGCGCACGGTGGCAGTCGTGCTGATGTTCGGGTCCATTTGCCCGGCGACCAGGAACACCACATCCGGCGGCAGGCGCTCGGCGAGGCCGGCGGGCAAGTCGATGACGGCCTCCTTGACGTCGGGACGCGCCAGGGTCACCACTTGCTGACCGGCGCTGACCACCTGGCCGGCCTCGGCATTCCACGCGGTGACGATGCCCGCGTGGTCGGTGCGCAGTTCGCTGTAGTTGAGCTGGTCCTTGGCCTGGTTGACCGAAGCCTTGGCTTGGTCGAGGGAGGCCTGGGTGGTTTTCAGGTCGGTCTGGGCGATGTCCAGTTGGGCCTGGGCGCCGACGCCACGGCTGAACAGTTCCTGCTGGCGGCGGGCATTGGCCTGGGCGTTGATCCACTGCGCTTGCACGCGAGCCAGGTCACCCTGGGCAGCACGCAACTGGTTCTGTTGATCGGTGGGGTCGAGCACGGCCAGCAACGCGCCCTGCTCCACTTCGGCACCCACGTCGACGGCGCGCCGCGCAATGCGCCCGGGCACACGGAAACCCAGGTTGCTTTCATAACGGGCCTGGACCGTACCGGCGAAGCGGCCGAGGTTTTCCTGGTCTTCGGACTTCACTTCAATCGACAGCACCGGGCGCACCGGTTCCGGCGCAGGTTCTTCCTTGGAGCACGCCATCAACAGCAGGCTGGCAGCGAGCAATACCGTCAGCCGCTTCATGGCTGCACTCCTTGGGCCTGAGCCTGATCCGGCGGCTGGGCGATTTCCACGATCATGCCGGGGTTCAGCAATTGGCCGCCGGCCACCACGACTTTTTCACCGCCCTTGAGGCCGTCGCTGATGATCACCTTGCCGGTGAGATAACGCGCGACCGTGACCTTGTGCAGTCGCGCCTTGCCGTCGCCGTCAATCAGCCAGACAGCCGGCGCGCTGATGTCTTTGGTCAAGGCAGCCCACGGCAACTCGATGCTGGCCTTGGCCGGCCCGTTGGCGGTGGCGCTGACCACCGAGCCCAGTTGCATGCCCTTGGGCAGCGCGTCGAGGGCGATTTTGACTTGCACCGTGCCGGTATTCGCAGCCACGGCCGGGGTGACTTCGCGGACCTTGCCCACGGCGGTAATCTGCGGGTTTTCCAGTAGGCTGACGGTGATCGGTTTGTCCGGCGGCGGCTCTACCAGCAGCGACTCATAGACGTTGAACACCGCATCGCGCTCACCATCCCTAGCCAGGCTGAAGATCGGCACGGTGGCCTGCACCACTTGGCCGACCTCGGCCTGGCGCGCGGTGATGATGCCCGGCGCGTCGGCAATCAGCGACGTGTAGCCCAACTGCTCACGGGCATTGGCCAACTGCGCCTGGGCGGCGGTCAACGCGCTTTGACTGCTGCGCAACGCGGCCTGGGCGGAGTCGTATTCGCTGCGGCTGGTGTAGCCCTTGGGCAGGAGTTTTTCCTGGCGCAAAAACGCGGCGGCAGTCTGTTTGACCCGCGCCTGTTCGGCGACCACCTGGGCCTGGGCGGAGTCGACGTTGGTCTGCAAATCTTTCGGGTCGAGCTTGGCCAGCACTTGCTTGGCGCTGACGCGGTCACCGACATCCACCATGCGCTGGATGATCTTGCCGCCAACGCGGAACGACAGATCGGTCTGCACCCGCGCCTGGATATCGCCGGTCAAGGTCACGGCGGCGGCAAAGTCGGTGGACTTCACGGTCTGCACGAACACCCGGGAATGTTCCTTGGGTTCGGCTTTTTCCTGGCCGCAACCGCTCAACAGCGCCAGCAAGCCAAGGCCGAGGATAATAAATGTGGAGTTGGGACCGCCCATGCAGGCTCCTTTTGCGTGATGCCGCCGTGCCAGTGTCTATGCGACTGTGAGCTTAGAACAGGGTTCCTTATCTGCATGGAGAATCCCATACTCCAATGGTTCCCTCGCCGATAATTTTTCCCATGCTCAAGACCCTCGCGGTGGCCAATTACCGCTCGATCAACAAATTGGTGGTGCCGCTGGATCGGTTGAACCTGATCACCGGCCCCAATGGCAGCGGTAAATCCAACCTGTACCGCGCCCTGCGGCTGCTGGCGGAGACGGCCCAAGGCGGCGTGATCAACGCACTGGCCCGCGAGGGTGGGCTGGATTCAACCTTCTGGGCCGGGCCGGAAAGCATCAGTCGGCGCATGCTCAGTGGTGAAGTCGCGGTGGAGCCCATCGTGCGCCAGGGCGCCAAGCGTTTGCGCCTGGGGTTTGCCGGAGAGGATTTCAGCTACGCGATTTCTCTGGGCTTGCCTGAGCCCGGCGAGTCTTATTTCTCCCTGGACCCGGAGATCAAGAAAGAATGCATCTGGGCCGGGCATGTATTTCGCCCCGCGAGCCTGCTGGTGCAGCGCTCCGGCCCGATGGTGCGCGCCCGCGATGGCCGAGCCTGGGATGTACTGGCCCAGCACACGCCGAACTACCACAGCCTGTTCGACCAGGTCGGCAGCCTGCGGGGGTCGCCGGAGGTGTTGCTGCTGCGCGAAAGCATTCGTGGCTGGCGCTTTTATGATCACTTTCGCAGCGACGTCGACGCTCCGGTGCGCCAGCCGCAGCTGGGCACGCGCACGCCGGTATTGCATCACGACGGTCGGGATTTGGCGGCGGCGTTGCAGACCATTCGCGAGATTGGCGACCCGGAAGCCTTGCAACGGGCGATCAGCGATGCGTTTCCCGGCGCGCGGTTGAATATCCAGCCATTGCAAGGCGGACGCTTTGCCATCGAGTTTTATCAGGAAGGATTGCTGCGGCCGTTATCGGCGGCGGAGCTGTCGGACGGGACCTTGCGCTATTTGCTGCTGGTGGCGGCGCTGCTGACGCCGAGGCCACCGACGATGATGGTCCTGAACGAACCGGAAACCAGTTTGCACCCGGACCTGTTGCCAGCGTTGGCGCGCCTGATCATCCAGGTGTCGCAGCAGTGCCAGGTGTGGGTGGTGTCCCATGCCAGCCGCTTGATTGCGGCGTTGCAGCAGGATGAAGGGTGTAATTCGATCGTGCTGGAGAAGGTGATGGGGCAGACGCAGGTGGTGGGGCAGCGGGTGCTGGATCAGCCGGCGTGGCATTGGCCCAGTTAGGCGGTGCCTGTGAGGGCCTCTTCGCGAGCAAGCCCGCTCCCACATTTGTCCGCATTCCAAAGGTGGAACTCGGCCGAATGTGGGAGCGGGCTTGCTCGCGAAGACGGTAGATCAGTCACTCAATAGCTAACTGATCAGCCCTGCCACTTCCCGCCTTCAACAATCACGCTTTCAGGCTTGGTGTCATCGCTCAGTTCCTTGCGAACATACTGGTCATACAGCTTGAGCAGATACTTCTCCTCGCCCAGCTTGGCCAGCTCGGCATTCACCCAATCCCGCAGTTCGATGTTGCCCTTCTTCACCGCCGGTGCAATCGGTGCCTCGTCCCCCAGTTTCTGCTCCAGCACACGGTAGCCCGGGTTCTGCTTGGCCCAGCTGAACAGCACCAGGTTGTCTTGGGCATAGGCATCACCACGGCCGGCCGACAGCGCTTGCAGCGATTCGGAGTTTTTCTCGAACTTCAGCAGTTTCCAGTCCGGGTGGTTCTTGGTCAGCCAGATATCCGCGGTTGTACCGGTGGTGACGATGGTGGTGCGGGTCGCCAGGTCGTCCAGGTCTTTCACCGGGCTGGCGTTGGCCACCAGTGCCTGCACTGCCACTTTCAGGTTCGGGTTGGTGAAGTCCACCGCTTCCTTGCGCTCAGGCGTCACGGTCATGTTCGCGAGGATCAGGTCGACCTTGTCGCTTTGCAGGAACGGGATACGGCTCGCCGGTTCCACGGCAACGAATTCAACCTTGTTCTCGTCGCCCAGCAGGTCCTTGGCGAAGCGGCGGCCGATGTCGGTATCGAAGCCGACGTAGCGGCCGGACTCATCCACAAAACCAAATGGCGGTTTGTCGGTAAACACGCCGACGATCAGCTTGTCCCGCGCCTTGATCTTGTCGATGTAGCTCACCGCAGCCGGTGCCGGGGTGGCCGCAGCGGCCGTCTTGGCGGGCTCTTCGGTTTTATTGCAGCCGGCCAGCAAAGCGAGGCCGAACAGGGGGAATAACAACTTGGCAGTTTTCATAGCAGCTCCAATTCCTTGGTTCTTTTGGGCAGTGTTGAAACGAAGGAGAACTTCTCCAGGAACTGCTGCGCGCGTGCGGTTTGCGGGTTCGTAAAGAATGCCTCGGGGGTGTTTTGTTCAAGGATGCGGCCGGCCTCCATGAACACCACGCGGTCGGCGACGGCGCGGGCGAAGGCCATTTCATGGGTAACGATCAGCAGGGTCATGCCGTCCCGGGCCAGGCCCTGGATCACTTCCAGTACTTCCTTGACCATTTCCGGGTCGAGGGCAGCGGTGACTTCGTCAAACAGCATGACTTGAGGGTTCATGCACAACGAGCGGACGATGGCGATGCGTTGCTGCTGGCCGCCCGAGAGCTGGCGCGGATAGGCGTCACGCTTGTCCGAGAGGCCCACCCGTTCCAGCAGTTTTTCAGCCTGGGCACGGGCTTCGCGGGGTTCGCGTTTTTGCACTTTCAGCGGGCCGAGCAGGATGTTGTCGAGCACGCTCATGTGCGGGAACAGGTGATAACTCTGGAACACCATGCCCACGTCCTGGCGCACCTGGCGCCAGTCGGTGGCCTTGTCCAGCAGCTCCTTGCCGGCAAAACGCAGGCTGCCGCTGTGGGCCACTTCCAGGCCATTGAGGCACCGCAGCAAGGTGCTTTTGCCGCAACCGCTGGGGCCGAGGATCACCACCACTTCGCCGCTTTGCACGCTCAGGTCGATGCCCTTGAGCACCTGCTGGTCGCCGAAGTATTTGTTGAAACCCTGAAACTCGATCAATGCGCTCATGCTTGGGCCCAGCGCCGTTCCAGCACCTTGGAGGCGGCCGACAACGGGTAGCAGATAAAGAAGAAAAACAGGAACAGCGCGCCGTAGATCAACACTGACTCGTAGGTGCGCTCGATGATTTGCTGGCCAACCTTGATCACGTCCACCACACCGATCAGCACCGCCAGGGAGCTGGTCTTGATGATGCGGGTGTAGACATTGATGGTCGGCGGGGTCATGCGTTTCAGGGCCTGGGGCAGCAGCACGTAGCCGTACAGCTGCGGGTCCGACAGGCCAATCGACAGGCCGGCTTCACGCTGGCCGCGAGGCAACGAATGCAAGGCACCGCGCACCACTTCGCCGACTTCACTGGCGCCCCACAGCGACAACACCAGCACCGCGCACCAAAAGCTCGGGATACTCAGGCCAAAGAAAATCGGCAGGCCGAAGAACAGCAGGTACAGCCACACCAGCACCGGGATAGCGCGGAACAGCTCCAGGTAAATTCGCAGCACCAGGTTGATCGCTTTTGAATTCAGCGTGCGCAGCACGCCATACAACACGCCGCCGACGGTACTGAAGGCAATGCTCAAGAATGAGATCGACAGGGTTTGCGCAGCGCCCTTGCCCAGTTGCGGCAACGACACCCAGAGTAATTCAAGACCCGAACTGGCCATGCTGGAGCCTCCTTTCAAGGCGGCTGAGCAGCAGCGACAGCGGCAGGAATAACAGCACGCAGATCAACGTCAGCACCGCGAGCATTTCGTAGGTTTTGTAGTAGAGGGCGATGTAGCTTTTGGTGGTGTAGAGAATCTCCGGCACCGCCACCGCCGACACGATGGTGGTTTCCTTGAGCAGGAAAATGAAATTCGCAAACAGCGCCGGCAGGCTGAGGATCCCCGCTTGGGGCAGGATCACATGCCGCAGCAGCTGCCAGTGGGACAGGCCGATGGACTTGCCCGACTCGATCTGCGCCAGTGGCACCGCCTCGACCCCGGCGCGCAGCACTTCCGTGAGGTAGGCGCCGCCGAGAAAGGTCATGGTGATGATCGCTGCCCAGAACCCGGAAATGTTCAAGCCCAGGGCCGGCAACGCGAAGTAGACAAAAAACAGTTGGATCAGCAGCGGTGTGTTGCGCGCCAGCTCGACGTACAGCGCCACCAGGCGCCAGACGTAGGGCGTGCGAAATACCAGCAGCGCAGCATTGATCAAGGCCACCACTAACGAGGTGCCGATGGCGATCAGGCCGACTTGCAAGGTCACGCCCACGGCCTTGAGAAACGCAGGCAGCGTGCTGAGGATAAATGCGTAATCGAAGGTCATCTGAAATCCCTGACGCCGCAGGGGTAATGCGGCGTTGGTGCGGTCCGGTTCAACGTGGGTAACGCCGAGTAGCGCCGACTTTAAAGGTATAAAAAGTAAAATTTAAATACCAAAATAGCATATTGATATCACCCAAATAGATAACCGGCGGATTCGCGGTGCAGGCGGATGACAGCTACTGTTCCCGGGGAGGTAGGAAGGGTCTTTTTATCGGTGCTGCACTTCAGGGACAGGCAGCGCATGGCCAGACTGAGGGCCAATCAACAGGCGAGGGAATTAGCGATGAAAAAAGCAAAACCGATTGATCCGCAGGAACTGGTGAAGTGGCTGGTGGCGCTGCGCAGGGCCATCAATAGCCGAAATATCTGAGCTGACGCTGTACCCAATGTGGGAGCGGGCTTGCCCCGCGTTGGGCTGCAAAGCAGCCCCATCAATCTGCGGTGAACCCGACGGGGGACAAGCCCCCTCACCACAGCAAGCCCGCTCCCACATTTCGATTGCATTCCAGCCATAAAAAACGCCGACGCTGTAGAAGCCGTCGGCGTTTAAACCTTGAAGGAGGTTTTGGGGCTCGATCAGAACGCCGGCACGACGGCGCCGTTGTATTTCTTCTCGATGAAAGCTTTTACTTCAGGGCTGGTCAGAGCTTTGGCCAGCTTCTGGATCGCGTCGCTGTCTTTGTTGTCCGGGCGGGCAACCAGGAAGTTCACGTACGGCGACTTGGCGTCTTCGATGATCAGTGCGTCCTTGGCCGGGTTCAGACCCGCTTCCAGGGCGTAGTTAGTGTTGATCAGGTCCAGGTCAACCTGGTCCAGTACGCGCGGCAGCAGCGCCGATTCCAGCTCTTTGAATTTCAGGTTTTTCGGGTTGCTGGCGATGTCTTTCGGCGTGGCCAGGGCGTTGGTTGGATCTTTCAGGGTGATCACGCCAGCCTTTTGCAGCAGCAGCAAGGCACGACCGGAGTTGCTGCCTTCGTTCGGGATGGCCACGGTGGCGCCATCTTTCAGCTCAGAGATATTTTTGATCTTTTTCGAGTAACCACCGAAGGGTTCAACGTGCACACCGATGACGGTGACCAGGTTGGTGCCTTTACCCTTGTTGAAGTTTTCCAGGTACGGCAGGGTCTGGAAGTAGTTGGCGTCCAGACGCTTCTCGGCCACCTGCACGTTCGGCTGCACGTAGTCGGTGAAGACTTTGATTTCCAGGTCCACGCCTTCTTTGGCCAGGGTCGGCTTGACCAGCTCAAGGATCTCGGCATGCGGGATCGGGGTAGCGGCTACCACCAGTTTCTCGTTGGCCTGGGCGAAGCTTGCAGTCAGGGCAGCCGCCAGTGCGGTAAACAACAGAACCTTTTTCATGCAGTGTCCTTATCGAAAATCCGGGTCGTCTGGGACGGCCGCTTTTTTAGTGGATGCCAGCGAAGTGCTATCGCGGCGTGGAGCGGACAATACCGAGGTTTTTTATTCCAGAACAATACTTTTTATTCACTTTGATATTCCATTTTGCTCATACAGACCCCAACCCTTTCAATAGACGCTTCAACGCATCACGTTCAGCCTCGGTACCGCTGCTGAGGATCTGCCGCGCCTGATGTTCGATCTGCGTCACCGACGGCAGCGGCAGGTTCAAATGCTCCGGCAAAATCTCGTCGCCACTGCTGACCAACAGGGCAAAGTGAATCACGTTCTCCAACTCCCGCGTGTTCCCCGGCCAGGTGTGATGCTCCAACACGCGCTGGGCCTCGTCGCTGATCAGCGGCACCGGCAGGTCGAGGCGCTGGCTGTAGATGCCAAGGAAATACTCGGCCAGTGACAGGATATCGCCCACCCGCTCGCGCAGTGCCGGCAACTCCAACTGGCCTTCGCTGAGGTAATGGAACAAGCGCTCGTGAAACTTGCCGGCCGCTACGGCCTGGGCGAGGTCGATACTGGTGGCCGCCACCAGCCGCACATCCACCGGGCTTGGCTGATGGGCCCCGACGCGAGTGACTTCGTGGTTTTCCAACGCCGCCAGCAACTTGACCTGGATCGGCAACGGCAGGTCGCCGATTTCATCCAGGTACAAGGTGCCGCCGTTGGCCGAGCCAAACCAGCCGGCACGGCTACTGGCTGCACCGCTGTGGCTGCCTGCGGCATAGCCGAACAACTCGGCGTCGGCGTAAGTCGGGCTGATGGCGCCGCAATTGACCGAGACAAACAAACCGGTACGGTCGCTGCCACGGTGGATATGCCGCGCGAGCAATTCCTTGCCGCTGCCGGTTTCACCGCGGATCAACACGGGCAAGGCACGGGGGGCGAGGTTTTCGAGGTCTTCGCGCAGTTGCCGCGAACGTGGGTCGACAAATACCAGCGCCTTGGCACGAATGCTCAGGGGGCTTTTTTCGGCGTCGGGGAAGGTCAGCAGGGGCTGACCGAAGGTTTCATGCAGGCTCATGGCAGACTCCCGCCCCATCCACGAAGGGGAAGGGGCGTTTAAAAAATTTTATGCACGGCGCCGGGAGTGATGTTCCAGGCGATTTTGCAGGCGATAGAGGTAGGCGAAACCCTGTTCCCAGCGTTGATGGCCGGACTTCACATTGATATGCCCGGCCCCTGCGAGAATCCCCGCTTCGGCGCCCCAGTTACGCGCCAGTTCCAGGGCCCGGGTGGCGCTGACGGCGCTGTCGTTGTCGGAGCTGACAACCTGGCTTGGGAACGGCAGCAGGTCACTGGGGATGGGCGCAAAGTTACGCAGGGCGGGAGCGCAGGCAGGGCGTTCGACATCGGCCGGGGCCACCAGCAGAGCGCCGCGTACCTGACGCAGGAACTGCACCGGTGCGGTGGCGGCCCAATGGGCGACGGTGATGCAGCCCAGGCTATGGGCGATCAGAATCACCGGGGTGCTGTCGGCGGCGATGGCTTCGGCCAGTGCGGCCACCCAGTCTTCGCGGCGCGGGGTGAGCCAGTCGGCCTGCTCTACGCGCGCGCTGTTGGGCAGGCTGTTCTGCCAATGACTTTGCCAATGATCTTCTGGCGATCCTTGCCAGCCCGGCACGATCAGATAACGAATCGACTCGCTGTGCATGGGTGTGCCCTCCTGCAGCGTTTAACGTTGTGGGTCAGTATAGGCACGGGGTATATATTCGTTAAGGAATAAGAAGCTATTTATTAATAACCAAAATGTTTGTTGGAGGGTGCGGGGGGATTTAGGGGGTTGGGGGTACATATCCGTTATTTAGGTAACGGCTTCGATTGGTTCCGCTCTTACAGCGGCTCACTTTTGAA
>NZ_JAXCIS010000218.1:0-10408 GCF_034044025.1 Pseudomonas sp. SED1 | reverse complement strand
AGGCACCGAGTGGTGGGGCAAAGACCTTTTGGTTACTTTTGGGGCGTTTGCCAAAAGTGACCCGCTGTAAGAGCGGAACCCTAAGTGGCCGTTACCGAAGAAACGGATATGTACTCAATCCCCACATCTCATGCTAAACCCCTGGCCCGCCAGCAAAACACCGCACTAACCGCAATCGCCGCCCCCGCCACGCCAAACACCCAAGGCGCCGACGCCACCGGCAACAACAACCCCGCCAGCAAAGGCCCAAGCCCCGCCCCCACATCCCGCCAAACCGCATTCGACGCCAACGCAGAAACCCGCATCGCCCCCGGATTACGCTCCGCCACCAACGTCGTCACCAGCGGCAACTGCAGCGCCCGCAACACCAACACCGCCGCCGCCCCCACAATCACCCAGTGACTACCAAACGCCCCCAACGCCAACGCACTAAGAAACGAAAACAGCAACAACATCGAAGTAGCACCAAACTGCTGAGCGAAGCGCCCCCCTAGCGGACTCAGAAGCAACTCCGAAACATATCGCAGCGCCATCAACCCACCGGCAATCAATACCGCATTCCCACCCAGCATCTTCTGCGCCTGAATCGACAAACCAAAGATAAACAGCCCATCCAGCGCCACCCCTTCGATAAACGACCAGGTCGCCACACTGTCAGGCAACTTGAACCGCCGCCCCGGCGTGCCATGCAAATTGTGACCCGCAGTCGGCAACCCCCGCGCCATCCACAACCCCACCAGGCAACACACCGCCAGAATCCAAAAGATCGGCCGCGGCCCCACCTGTAACGTCAGCCACCCACCCAACGGCAAAGCCAGCATCGGCCCCAGGGCAATCAACGCCCGCGACCGCCCCGCCCGCCGCGCTGCACCCAGCGGTTCAGAGGTGGCCAACACTTGAGTGGAAAGGTTCAACGCAGCAAAACACAGCCCCCAGACCAACCGCAGCCCGAGCAAGGCCGCAAAGCCGGACAGCATCGAGTTGCCAAGGGCACACACCGCCGCCGCGCCGGCGGCGATGGAGCACGTCAGCCGATCACCGTTGCGGGCATAGAAATTCAGAACATGCTTGTAGCCGAAGATCCGCACCAGCCGGTTGGCCGCCAGCAGCACCCCGGCCTGGGCCAGGGTGATGCCAAATGCCTGGGACTCCATCGGCAGCACCAGGTACAGCAACACATCACTGGGCAGGCACAGGCCAAGGGTCAGCGCGGCACGGCGGGAGTGGGAATCAGCACTGCGTTGGGCCAGATCAGACATAAAGGCTGAAACATTCAGAATTATTTAGACGGCCACGGTAGCCGCCTACCTCAATGGTTTACAAGGCCCAAATAATTAAACCTTGGCGCCGTCCTGCATCAGGCGCAACCCGCTGGCCACCGCGCCCACCAGTGCGAACCCGCACCCCAGCCACAACGCGTACTGCGGGCCGCTGCTCAGGGACAGGTGGAAGCACAACGCCACCAGCGAAGCGCCGAGTGTCTGCCCCATCAGCCGCGACGTGGCGACGATCCCGCTGGCACCGCCACTGCGGGCGATGGGCGCACTGGTCATGATCGCCTTGAGGTTGGGCGACTGGAAGAAACCAAACCCGGCGCCGCACAGGGCCATGCGCCAGCCGATGTCGAAGGTCGAGGCGTCGTTGCCCAGGGTCGCCAACGAGGCCATGCCCGCGCTCAACATCACCAGGCCGATGCCACACAGCAACGCCAGGGAGATACGGTCCGCCAGCCGGCCGGCAATCAGCGCCATCACTGCCACCACCGCCGGCCACGGCGTCATCAGGAAGCCGGTGGCCACCTGGCTGTGACCCAGCACCGTTTGCAACAGGAATGGCAGCGACACAAACGCCAGGCCCTGGGCGCTGAACGCGCAAATCGCGGTGAGGGCCGACAAGGTGAACAGCGGGCGCTTGAACAAGTCCACCGCCAGCATCGGCGCCGGGTGCCCGGCCTGACGGCGGATCAGCAACAGCCCGCACAGCAGCGCCACGGCGATCAGTCCCAGGGTCAACACCGCCTGCGCGCCGTGCACCGCCGAACCCAGGCCCAGCACCAGCAGGGCGAACAACCCGGCGCAGAGAATCGCCGCCAGCCGGTCGAAGGCATGCCCGGTGATCGGGATCACCGGAATCGCACGCACCCCCAGCCACAAAGCCAATGCGCCCAGAGGCAGGTTGATCAGGTACAACCAGTGCCAGGTGGCCACCGACAGAATCGCCGACGCCGCCGTAGGCCCCAGGGTAAAGGCCAGCCCCACCACCAGCGAGTTATACCCCAGCCCCCGGCCGAGTATTTTTGCCGGGTAGATATGCCGCAACAGCGCAATGTTCACGCTCATGATCGCCGCCGCGCCCAGGCCCTGCACCACCCGGGCGGCAGTCAGCGTCGGCAGCGACCAAGCCAGCCCGCAGAACAGAGACGCCACTACAAACACCAGCAAGCCGCCGAGGAACACCCGGCGGTGGCCGACCACGTCACTCAGGGAAGCAAAGGGCAGCACGGCGGCGATGGTCGCCAGTTGGTAGGCGTTGACCACCCAGATCACCGAGGCGGAGTCGGTGCCAATGCCTTCGGCCAGGGTCGGCAACGCGGTGTTGACGATGGCCGTGTCGAGAGTCGCCATGCCGATCCCCAGGGAAATGGCGACAACCGCCGCGAGACGTTTATCACTGGGCAACCCATCAGCTACTGAAGACATGGACAATCCGCACACGTGGCAAAGGCCTGTAGATTACGGGCAGCGGCCTTTTTTTTCAGCGGGCAAATGCGTGGCTGTCCAAATATTCATGTTCAGGTGCGCCAGTTGCCCATTCGGGCCATCTGCACCAGCACCTCGGCCAGGGCGGGCTGCGGCGCGCTGTTGACGGTGACCAGCGCTACACAGCGGCTCGGCCGCAAGGTGGCCGCTGCCGTGACGGCACGGCCGCCGAGATCGAACCCACCCAGCACCGCTTCAGGGATGTGCAAGGCGTTCATCAGGTCCAGCACGTCCTGGCCGAGAACGACTTCCTGAGTGACGGCGGGCGCAGCCTTGTCCAGTTGCGTGGTGCTGCCATGGCCTCGCAGGTACGGGATGACCACCCGAAAACCCTGGGACACCAGATGCGGCGCGACCTCGGCAAAACGCTCCAGGTCGCCATCAGCCCCATGCAGCAAAATGACCGGCCGGCCGTCTTCGGGGCCGGCTTCGTAGTAGCCGATATCCAGCAGGTCGGTGCTGACCTGGCGAATCGTCCAACGCGCAGGCGCCGCCAATACCGGCAGTGACAGCGCGACCGAGGCAATGGCGCTGGAAATCAGAAAGCGACGACGATTGAAAAAAGACATGGGTTTATAGCTCCGAAAAATACGCCACGGGAAGGTCGTCAACGACCCCCACAATCAACTCGCTGCCGATCCAACCGGCCAGCCACTCACCGGCTTGCGCCACGCCCTCCTCTTCCCCCAGGCGCTCCACCAGAAACTCGCACAGCCCGGCAAAACTGCCGTCGCCTTGCAGATGCACCAACGCCTGGAATTCCAGGGCCTCGACTTGCCGCAAGCGCGAGGTGAACTGCCGACGCCACACCAGCAACCCACCGGCCTCGGCCAGCATCACCGCCTCGGGCGCCGGGGTTTGCTGCCATAACGCCGACCAGATCGCCTCGGCATTAGTGGTCAGCCCGTGGCAACGCAGCGACGGCGTGAGTTGCAGGCGTGCCGTGTCCCAATCCACCGCCGCCAGCACATCCATGGGCAACGGGCTGGCATCGGCGGCGACAAATGCCTCGTTGAGCGACGACTCGATCCAGGCCAGTTCATGCACGTCGGGATTGTTAGGGAACCGTTCACCCAGGGTCAGGTGAAAGCCCTCGGGATAGACGTCCAGGGTCCAGGCATGGGGCGGATGCCGGTCGATATGGCTGATGCACGCGGCCAGAAACGCCTCATCCCCCAGCCAGCGCCGCAGGTTGGGAAATGCCTGCTCCAGGCAACCCACCAACTGCGCGCGGTAGTTATTCTGGTAAACCGCCAGGCCTGCGGGCTTGTTACCCAGCAACTGGGCCGACTCCTGCGAGGCACTCACCAGCCAGGTGTGAAACGCCTGCTGCCATTGCGCGAGATTCATGAGCGCACCTGCGCACGCTTGCAGGCCTCGGAAGCACCCAGCATCCGGGCGATGGACAGTTCCTCCAGCAGCTCGGCCAAGGGCGGAATCTCGTCATCGCGCTCGATCATCGTGGCGACCGGGCCGAGCAACGCAACAGCCTTGGCATACAAATCCCAGACCCCGTCACACACCGGGCTGTCATGGCTGTCGATCAGCAAATCGCGGCCCTGACTGTGGCCGGACAGGTGAATCTGCCGCACCCGCTCGGCCGGAATACCGTCGAGAAATGCCAAAGCGTCGAAGCCATGGTTGCTGGCGCTGACAAACACATTATTGACGTCCAGCAACAGCTCGCAGCCGGTGCGCCGGGACATGGCAGCGATGAATTCCCACTCGCTCATGGATGCGCCATCAAAGGCCAGGTAGCTGGACGGGTTTTCAAACAACATCGCGCGGCCCAACACGTCCTGGGCCATGTCGATATTGGCGCAGACCCGGTCCAGTGCCTCATCGGTATAAGGCACCGGCAGCAAGTCATGGGAGTTGAAGCCTCCACTGCGGGACCAGCTCAGGTGGTCGGACACAAACAGCGGTTCGATCTCGTCCACCAGCGACTTGAGACGCTTCAGATAGTCGAGATCCAACCCCTCGGCGGTGCCGATCGACATCGACACCCCATGCAGCGCCACCGGGTACCGCTCACGAATCTGGCGCAGGATATGCCGGGGCTGGCCGCCCGCAACCATGAAATTCTCGGAGATCACTTCAACGAAATCCACCGCCACCGGAGTCTCCAGGAACTCACTGTAGTGCTCCTTGCGCAGCCCCAGGCCGTAGCCCGGAAAACGCGGATTGGGTGTCGGCATCACATGGTCTCCGTTAAAAAACTGTAGGAGCGAGCTTGCTCGCGAAAAACCCAAGAACAACGCGAGGCGTCAAGCACCCCGCGTCATCGTTAACGGTCTTACTTCGGCTCGGTAGTGGTACCACCCAGCTTCAAGCACTCGGACGGAGTCTTAACGACAACGCCCTCACCCTTGCAGCTGTTGAGACCCTTGCAATCGTTCTTGGCCGTGGCGCACAGGCTTTCGCCTTTGCAGTTGTTCACGCCGTAGCAGCGACCCGGCTGTTCCGGCTGGTCGGCGGCGCTGGCAGCCGCGGCGAAAGAGGCGGACGCCATGGCGATCAAAGCGGCAGCAGTAGCAAGGCTCAAGCGGGATTTAATGGACGTGCTCATGGGTGTTACTCCTCAGGGTGTGGTTTATTTGATGACGGATGCAGCGTCTTCGATGACCTTCGCCACAGCCTCGGGCTGGGAGATGTACACCGAGTGGCTGGCCTTGATTTCAGTGACTTTCGAGCCGGCGCGCTTGTACATCCAGCGCTGCAGGTCGGGGCTCAGGGCACGGTCTTCGGTGGACACCACGGCGTAGGTCGGCTTCTTGTGCCAGGCCGCGGCCCACACGGTGCCGCCGAACAGCGCAGTGGTGGCGGGCACCTGGGAGGCGGCCATGAAGTCGGTGCGATTGGTGGTCAGGTCGGCAGCAAAGTCGGCATTGAACTTGGTGCGATCAAAGAACAGGTGCCCGTCGCGGGTCTGCTTGACGTCATTGCTCGGCGCCGGCATCGAAGACAGCAGTTGGCTCATGTTTTCGCCGACTTCCGGTTGCAGGGCAGAGACATAGACCATCGACTTGACCTTGTCGCGGTCACCGGCAATCGAGATCACCCCGCCGCCGGAACTGTGACCCACCAGCACCACCGGGCCGACTTGCTGCTCCAGCACTTCGCGGGCCTCGGCTACGTCGGCGGCGAGGCTTTCATGGCCCTGATGCACTACGGTGACCTTGTAGCCCTTGTGAATCAGGATGTCGTGCACCACTCGCCAGCCGGAGCCATCGACGAAGGAACCGGGCACGATCACCACGCTTTTACCGGTGCCCGGCTGGGGCTTGGCTGCATCGGCGGCCGAGGCCACTAACGGTGCAGCGAGTGCCATGGCGATCGCCAGGGAAGAAAGAATACGCATGCGACTCTCCACAGGCCTTGGGGCCTGATCATTGTTGTGAAAGGGTTAACGGCGTTGGCCGGACAACACGCGGTCCAGTGACCAGGCCCCGCCGCCATACGCCAGCAGCGGCAACAACAGCCCGGCCCAGGTCAGGTGGGTCGGCCAGGCATCGGGGTACACGAACACCTCGATCACCAGGGTCATGCCCAACAGCGCGGCGGCCGCCGGGCGGGTCAGCAGGCCCAGCACCAGCAACAGCGGGAACAGATGCTCGGCGTAGGTCGCCAGGTGTGCCGCCCAATCCGGCGGCACCAGCGGCAAGGCGTATTCCGAACGAAACAAGGTGTAGGTCGACGGCTTGAGTTGCAGAAAACCGGTCACCTTGGTGCGGCCCGAGAGGAAAAACACCGAAGCGATACCCACGCGAGCCACCAGCAACAGCAGCGCCTCAGGCAGCACGCGCTTGAGCACCGCAGGGGCCAGGGCAATCATGGTTGTTCCGTCAGGCTGCCGAAGCCTTTGGGGGTTTTGATCTGGGTGCAGGTGCCTTTGTCCACCAGCACCCAGGCGTTGCCCTGGTAATCCGCCTTGGCGGTACCGGCGCAGGAAGTACCGGCACCGGCGGCGCAATCGTTGGCCCCGGCGAGGGACACGCCGAAGCATTTCTCCTGAGGCTTGGCATCCTCGGCATGGGCGGTGGCGGCGAAGGCACCGAGGGACAGTGCGAGGGTGGCAGCAAGGGCCGCGTAGTGGCGCTTCATGGTTGAATCTCCTGGCTTGACTGAATGTGGCCAGGGCGCTTGTGCGGTGAGTGACCACTTGCGCCATCTGGTAGACAGATTTAAAGCCAGGCGTGTATCCCGTCTGTGTCGCGTTCCCTCCTGCTAATCATGCCGCTGTATCAGATGGGTGCTGATACACAGTCTGATACACAGCCAAAAAAACCGCGCCAAACCACCACCGTTTTATTCGGCATCCCGAACGACACAATTAGAAATATTCGCCTTTCCGAACACTCCTCTCTCGCCGCCTCCGACGACCTTAAAAATCACCATAAATTTCATACGGTTGTTGTCATCTTTGTTACATGCCAACTGGCATACATTCTGCTACATCAGGTTTTCTAGTAATAAAATGTTTCTGAATTGAAACAGTCTCATCGCCTGAAACCCAACGGCCCCGCGCCCTATAACAATGTCCATGCCCCAAAGGAGGGCGGCAATTCTCACCTTTTTGATCGACTTCAACTCTCCAAGCCTGCTGCCGCACGTAAGCACCCAAAAGGGCGAATGGCCTGATCGCCAATAACAAGCCCGACTACAAAAAAAGGACAAATTGATGAGTTCGAGCAAATACCCCGCAGTGTCCTTCACGGACCTCGTCCCCCAGGCCCCGGACCACACCGAGAATGCTATCGGTTTTGGCCCCTTTCTCTTGTTGGCGCGCCAGCATGTATTGCTGCGCAACGGCGAGCCGGTGACCCTCGGCAGCCGCGCCTTGTACTTGCTGATCGCTCTCGCCAGCCGGGCTGGCGAGTTGCTGGAAAAGTCCGAACTGATCTCCTTCGCCTGGCCCAAGGTGGTGGTGGAGGAATGCAACCTGCGCGCACAGATCGTTGCGCTGCGCCGGGCGCTGGGGGATGACGGCAACTTCAGCTATATCGTCACCGTGCCGGGCCGTGGTTACCGGTTTGTCGCGCCGGTGACGATGCAGGCGGTGAGTGAAGGCGCTATGACCCAGGCCCTGCTGCCCGCCCCGACCATGGAGGCACCGAACCTGCAACCGCCGCCCACCACGGTGATTGGCCGCGAACAACTGATCCTCAGCCTCGCTGACCAGCTTCTAAGCCAGCGCTTTGTGACCATCACCGGCCCAGGCGGCATCGGCAAGACCACGGTCGCCCTGGCAGTGGCGCAACTGCTGCAGGGCCGCTTTCACCAGGGCATGTGTTTCGTCGACCTGGCCCCCGCCACCAGCGGCCAATGGGTGGCCGGCATGCTCGCCAACGCGCTGGGCATTCAAAGCGTGAGTGACGACCCCTTGCAAAGCGTGGCCTCGATGCTCGCCAACAGCCCGTTGCTGCTGGTGCTCGACAACTGCGAGCACGTGCTGCAAGCCACCGCCGACGCCGTCGAAGTGCTGCTGCGCTGCGCGCCCCAGTGTTGCGTGCTGACCACCAGCCGCGAACCGCTGCGGGCCGAAGGCGAACGGGTGCACGACCTCGCACCGCTGCTGGTGCCGGACGAAGACTTAAGCTTGAGTGCCGAGCAAGCCATGACGTGGTCGGGCATCGCGTTGTTCATCGAACGGGTCAAGGCCCTCGACCCGAGCTTCGTGTTCAAGGACACCGACGTCGCCGCTGCCAGCGCCATCTGCCGCAAGCTCGACAGTAACGCCCTGGCCATCGAAATCGCTGCGGCGCGGGTGCGCACCTTTGGCATCCAGGACCTGGTGGGCTTGCTCGACGGCAGCTTCCGCCTGCAAATGACCGGCCGACGCACCGCCCTCGCCCGCCATCGTTCACTGAGCGCGACGCTGGACTGGACCTACTCGATGCTCACCGGCGACGAGCAGGCCATGCTGCGTCAACTGGCGGTGTTCACCGGTTCCTTCACCCTGGATGCAGTCAAAGCCATGACCGCCAGCAGCACCCTCGACGCCCGCAACGCCCTGCCCTTGCTGGAAAGCCTGATGGACAAGTCGCTGCTGATTGCCGGTGAATCGCAGTTGCTCAAGCGCTACCGCCTGCTGGAAACCACCCGCGCCTACGCCCTGGAAAAACTCAACGAACACGGCGAAGCCGACGCCACCCGCCGGCGTCATGCACGGTATGCCCTCGGGGTTTTGCAGGAAGCTGGGCAGACCCTCGACAGCCTTTCTCCCGAGACCTGGGTTGGCCTCTATGGCCCGGAAATCAACACAGTCCGCGCCGCACTGGAGTGGGCCTTTTCAGCCTCGGGCGACCTGCCCACCGGCATCGAACTGACACTGGGCGGCGTGCCGTTGTGGCTGCGCCTGTCGCTGGTCAGCGAGTGCCGTACCTGGGTCGACAAAGGCCTGGCCAGCGCCGACACCACCCCGCTGCCGCTGCGCCAGCGCATGCTATTGCAAACGGCCTTGGCCAGCGTGCTGATGCTCACCTACGGCACCGGCGGGCCCATGCGCGAAGCCTGGCGCCAAGTGCGCGAAGACGCCCGCGACCTGGGCGATGCCGAGCACAAACTGCGGGCGCTGTGGGGCCTGTGGAGTGACCGCTGCGGCTGCAACCAGTACGCCGAAGCGCTGGAACTGGCCGAGCGCTACATCAGCCTGAGCAACAGTGGCAACCAACAGCTGCTGGGTAAACGCATGCGTGCGGTGGCGTTGTTTCACATGGGCGACCTGGCCGGCGCCCGGCAGAATATCGACGAGGCGCTGGGTTCACCGTCGGCGCCGCGCTCGCACATTATCGACGTGCATTTCGACCAGCGCATCGCCGCCCGCTGCCTCAAGGCGAAGGTGCAGTTGCTGGAAGGCGATGTTGACCCGGCGCTGCGCCTGATCGGCAGTTGCGTCGATGAAGCCATCACCCTCGATCACCCCGCGACCCTCTGGTACACCCTGTGCCTGGGGGCGATTCCCCTGGCGCTGTTGGCGTCCAACCTGCCCAAGGTGCGTTATTACCTGGGCTTGCTGCAGAGCAGCACCACCCAACAAGACTTGCATATCTGGCGCCAGTTTCGGTTGTGTTTCGAGAGTATTTTGCTGATTCGCCAGGGCTCGCCTGAGGAAGGTGTGCCGCTGTTGGGTGAGGCGTTGCATCACTTGAGTGGGCAGGGAGACAGCCAGCTGTATAGCTTGCTGCGCTGTGAGTACGCCTTGGGTCTGGCGCGACTGGGGCTGGAGAAGCTGGCGCTGGAGGTGTTGGAAGACACCTTGCAATTGGCGCTGGGGCGGCATGAGCACTGGTTCGTGCCGCAGATGTTGCGTATCAAGGCACAACTGATCTTGCGTCAGGCCCAGTATGGGTCGGTGGACAAGGCCAAGGTGTTGCTGCGCCAGGCATGGGTGGATGCGCAGTTGGCCGGGGCGCACTTTTGGCGGGCGCAGATTGCCAGTGACCTGGCCAGGTTGCAGGAACCGAAGATGCGGATTGCTTCGTTGCCCCGGTTTCAGCATCGGTAGGCGGCCGTTATTCGGTACGCACTTGAGTGTTCTGGGGTGCGGGTAATGTTATGGGGCAGGGTTTCTGATCGGGTCGGGTACATATCCGTTTCTTCGGTAACGGCGGCTATTGGTTCCGCTCTTACAGCGGCTCACTTTTGAA
>NZ_JAXCIS010000217.1:0-20606 GCF_034044025.1 Pseudomonas sp. SED1 | reverse complement strand
AAGCACTCTCGGTGGACAGATCAGGTAATCGGCGCAGGGTTGAACAACGTAATGTCGTTATGCAGCTTGTGCTGCTCCGCCCACGTCTGCTTCTTGCCGCTGGCCACGTCCAGATAGAAGTGGAACAACTCCCAGCCCAATTCCTCGATGGTCGCGCGCCCGGTGGCGATCCGCCCGGCGTCGATATCTATCAGGTCCGGCCAACGCTGCGCCAGCTCCGTCCGCGTCGAGACTTTCACTACCGGCGCCATCGCCAGCCCATAGGGCGTGCCACGCCCGGTAGTGAACACATGCAAATTCATCCCCGCCGCCAACTGCAACGTACCGCACACAAAATCGCTGGCCGGTGTGGCGCAAAAGATCAGGCCCTTGCGATTGAACCGCTCACCGGGGCCAAGCACGCCATTGATCGCACTGCTGCCCGACTTGACGATCGACCCCAGCGACTTCTCGACAATATTCGACAGCCCACCCTTCTTGTTCCCCGGCGTGGTGTTGGCGCTGCGATCTGCCTCGCCCTTGGCCAGGTAGCGGTCGTACCAGTCCATTTCCCGCACCAGTTCCCGGGCTACATCCTGGTTTTCTGCACGGGAAGTCAGCAGGTAGATGGCATCGCGCACTTCGGTCACTTCGGAAAACATCACCGTCGCGCCCGCCCGCAGCAGCAGATCCGAGGCATAACCCAACGCCGGGTTGGCAGTAATGCCGGAAAACGCATCACTGCCACCGCACTGCATGCCAAGAATCAACTCCGACGCCGGTACCGTTTCCCGCCGACGCAGGTCGAGTTTCTTCAAGCGGATTTCGGCCAATGCCATGATCTGTTCGATCATTTCGGTAAAGCCGTGGCTGGAGTCCTGCAACCGATACAGCCACGGTTCACTCAGATCAACCGAGCTGTCGTTGTCGTGCATCACCTGCCCGGCCTGCAATTTCTCGCAACCCAGGCTGATCACCAGCGCTTCACCGCCCAGGTTCGGGTTGCGCGCCAAGTTGCGCACAGTGCGAATCGGGATGTAGGCGTCGGTGGCCGTAATCGCCACGCCGCAGCCGTAGCTGTGGGTCAGCGCCACCACGTCATCGACGTTCGGGTACTTGGGCAGCAACTCGTCCTTGATGCGCTTCACCGCATGGTCCAGCACGCCCGTGACGCACTGCACCGTGGTGGTGATGCCGAGGATATTGCGCGTGCCGACGGTGCCGTCGGCATTGCGATAACCCTTGAAGGTAAAACCCTCCAGGGGCGCCTGGGCCTCGGGCACTTCGGTGGACAGCGGCAAGCTGTCCAGCGGTGGCGCGGTGGGCATGCGCAGTTGATCTTCCTGGACCCAACTGCCGCGAGGAATCGGGCGCAATGCATAACCGATGGTCTGGCCGTAGCGAATGATCCGGCCGCCTTCGGGGATGTCTTCCAGGGTCACCTTGTGGCTTTGGGGAATGAAATCCACCGTCACCAGGCCGTCGGGAAACTCGGTTCCCGCCGGTACACCCTGGTCGTTGACCACAATCACCACGTTATCCAGCGCGTGCAAACGGATGGAGCGTGGCGAATCGGCATGTTCAATCAACTGCATGACGCGGGCCCCTTCAGGAATGCGCTTGGGAAAGTTTAGTCAGCTCCGGGCCTTTGGCCGGCGGCTCTTTGAGCACCACACGTTTGATCGGACCGACGATTACCAGGTAGCTGAACACCGCCAGCAACGCGTTGGCACCGACAAACACCAGCGCCCACTTGAAGGAGCCAGTGGTGCTGATGATGTAGCCGATCACGATCGGGGTGCTGATGGATGCCAGGTTGCCGAACATGTTGAACAAACCGCCACTCAAGCCAGCGATTTGTTTCGGCGAGGTGTCGGACACCACCGCCCAACCCAGTGCGCCAACGCCTTTACCGAAGAAGGCCAGGGCCATGAAGCCCACCACCATCCATTCGATGTCCACGTAGTTGCACGCGACAATGCTGCTGGAAATCAGCAAGCCACCAATGATCGGCGCCTTGCGGGCAAAGGTCAGCGAATGGCCTTTGCGCAGCAGGTAGTCGGAAATCACCCCGCCCAACACGCCGCCGATAAAGCCGCAGATCGCCGGCAAGGACGCGATGAAGCCGGCCTTGAGGATGGTCATGCCGCGTTCTTGAACCAGGTACACCGGGAACCACGTCAGGAAGAAATAGGTGATGCCATTGATGCAGTACTGGCCCAGGTACACGCCGAGCATCATGCGGTTGGTCAGCAACTGACGGATGTAATCCCACTTCGGGCCGTCGGTTTTCTTGCCTCTGCCCTTGTCCTGGTCCATGTCGACCATGGCTCCGTTGGCAGCGATGTGCTGGAACTCAGCTTCGTTGATCATCGGGTGCTGGCGCGGGCTGTGGATAACTTTCAGCCAGATCAGCGAGAACACGATACCGATGCCGCCCATCACCACAAACACGTGCTGCCAGCCGAAGGTGTAGACGATCCACCCCATCAGCGGCGCGAACAACACGGTTGCAAAGTACTGCGCCGAGTTGAAGATCGCCGAGGCCGTACCCCGTTCAGCCGTAGGAAACCACGCCGCCACGATGCGGGCATTTCCGGGAAAGGATGGCGCTTCAGCCAGGCCCACCAGGAATCGCAACATGAACAGCGCAACGATGGCGGTGGAGACACCGAATTCACCGACATAGCCTTGCAGCACGGTGAACAGTGACCAGGTGAAGATGCTCAGGGCATAGACTTTTTTCGAACCGAATCGGTCCAGCAGCCAGCCGCCGGGGATTTGCCCGGCCACGTAGGCCCAACCGAATGCGGAGAAGATATAACCGAGGGTGACCGCGTCGATGCCGAGGTCTTTTTGCAGGCTGGAGCCGGCGATGGCGATGGTGGCCCGGTCGGCATAGTTGATCGTGGTCACCAGAAACAGCATGAGCAGGATCAAATAGCGGACATGGGTCGGCTTGGTCGCTTGCATGAAGATGTACTCCCACTAATTATTTTTTTTGCGGGTAAACAAATTGTAAGCCTGTGGCGGGCACGGACCCGCCACAGGGTGTTGCCGTCAGGAACCGATGTAGCTGGTTTTCACCACGGTGTAGAACTCTTGCGCATAGCGACCCTGCTCACGCGAGCCGTAGGATGAACCCTTACGGCCACCAAATGGAACGTGGTAATCCACGCCGGCAGTCGGCAGATTGACCATCACCATCCCGGCCTGGGAATGACGCTTGAAGTGGTTGGCATACTTCAGCGACGTGGTAGCGATACCGGCCGAGAGACCGAACTCGGTGTCGTTGGCCATCGCCAGCGCCGCCTCGTAATCCGCCACGCGCACAACGTTGGCCACCGGGCCGAAGATCTCTTCGCGGCTGATGCGCATTGCGGCTTCGCTGTCGGCAAACAGTGTCGGCGCGAGGAAGTAGCCTTCGGTGTCGCACGTCACCAGTTCACCACCGCTGACCAACCGGGCACCTTCGCTTTGGCCGATGTCGATGTACTTCAAGTCTTGGTCCAACTGGGCCTGGGAAACCACCGGGCCGATGTCGGTGCCGGTTTTCAGCGCGTGGCCGACCTTGATCGACTTCATCCGCTCAGCCATGGCCGCGACGAACTGGTCGTGAATCCCGGCGGTGACGATAAAGCGGCTGGACGCGGTGCAACGCTGGCCGGTGGAGTAGAACGCGCTCTGCACCGACAGCTCGACGGCTTGCTTGAGGTCGGCGTCGTCGAGAATGATCTGCGGGTTCTTGCCGCCCATTTCCAACTGCACCTTGGCCTGGCGCGACACGCAGCTGACGGCGATCTGGCGACCTACGCCAACGGAGCCGGTGAAGCTGATGCCGTCGACTTTCGGGCTGTTGACCATGGCATCGCCAACCACACGGCCGCTGCCCATCACCAGGTTGAACACACCGGCGGGGAAGCCGGCGCGGGAGATGATTTCGGCCAGGGCCCAGGCGCAGCCCGGTACCAGTTCAGCCGGCTTGAGCACCACGCAGTTACCGTAGGCCAGGGCCGGCGCGATCTTCCAGGCCGGGATGGCAATCGGGAAGTTCCACGGGGTGATCAGGCCTACGACACCCAACGCTTCGCGGGTCACTTCGACATTGACGCCCGGACGCACCGACGGCAAGTAGTCGCCGGACAGGCGCAGGCATTCACCGGCGAAAAATTTAAAGATGTTACCGGCGCGGGTCACTTCGCCGATGGCTTCCGGCAAGGTCTTGCCCTCTTCCCGGGCCAGCAGAGTGCCGAGCTCTTCGCGACGGGCAAGGATCTCGGTGCCGACTTTATCCAGCGAATCATGACGCGCCTGGATGCCAGAAGTGGACCACGCCGGGAATGCAGCGCGCGCAGCGTCGATGGCGGCGTGAACCTGGGCGAGGTCGGCCTTGGCGTATTCGCCAATGACATCAGACAACTCCGACGGGTTGATATTGTCCGAATAGTCGGCGCCGGCAACCCACTGGCCACCGATGTAGTTTTCAAAACGCTTGGCTTGGGACACGAATTCTCTCCTGACGCAAAAAGCCGCTGATTACTCAGCGGCCTTGGTGATGGGTTATTGCGCGCCTTGCTTGTCGATGAGCGCGGCCAGGGCTTCGTATTCTTCCGGCAGCAGATCGGTCAGCGGCGTACGCACGGGGCCGGCGTCATAGCCGACGATTTTCGCCCCGGCCTTGACGATGCTCACGGCGTAACCGGCCTTGCGGTTACGGATATCGAGGTACGGCAGGAAGAAGTCGTCGATGATCTTGCCGACGGTGGCGTGATCTTCCCGGGCAATGGCGTGGTAGAAATCCATCGCGGTTTTTGGAATGAAGTTGAACACCGCCGAGGAGTACACCGGCACGCCCAGGGCCTTGTAGGCAGCGGCGTAAACCTCTGCAGTCGGCAAGCCGCCCAGGTAGCTGAAACGGTCACCGAGACGACGGCGGATCGACACCATCAATTCAATGTCACCCAGGCCGTCCTTGTAGCCGATCAGGTTCGGGCAGCGCTCGGCCAGGCGTTCCAGCAGCGGCGCGGTCAAGCGGCAGACGTTGCGGTTGTAGACCACGACGCCGATCTTGACCGACTTGCACACCGCTTCAACGTGGGCGGCAACCCCGTCCTGGCTGGCTTCGGTCAAGTAGTGCGGGAGCAGCAGCAGGCCTTTGGCGCCAAGACGCTCGGCCTCCTGGGCGTACTCGATGGCCTGGCGGGTCGCACCGCCGACACCGGCGAGAATCGGTACGCTGGTGGCGCAGGTATCAACCGCGGTTTTCACCACTTGCGAATATTCGCTGGCCGCCAGGGAGAAAAACTCACCGGTGCCGCCAGCGGCGAACAAGGCAGTAGCGCCGTAAGGGGCGAGCCATTCCAGGCGCTTGATGTAGCCCGCCTGGTGGAAATCACCCTGGGCGTTGAAATCGGTCACCGGGAAAGACAGCAGACCGTGAGAGAGGATGGACTTCAGTTCTTGTGGATTCATTATTCGAACACCCTGGGCGAAGACTTTCTGTTGAGAGATTACGGATGGTTATCTTGATGTCGTACGTCATCGTACAACTATAAAAACATTCGTCAACTGCAATTCATCGACCTTCATGCGGGTCAGGCCTCAACGCGACGTTCTTGACGTAGGAATTTTTTCCTCTATGCTCGATTTAACTGTATATACATACAGTTATTACGGAAGATTCCTACGACATAGCAAGGAGCTAACATGTCAGATCTTGAACTCGCCACACCTGAAAAACGACCACCCACCCTGCGCTTCGAAGGCGGTGAACACACCGCCATTGGCGACGACACCCTGTTGCGCTTCGTCAAGGACGCCCCGGCGATTCCCGCCCGGCAGGTCGAATTGCACCTGCCCAACGGCCTGGCCCTGAGCTATGGTCAGATCATTGCCCTGGGCGGCGATTTCTATGGCATTCCCGGGCGCCCCATCAACGAGGGCGCATCGCCTGCTGACCGCGTGCAGCGCTTTACCGATGCGTTCAACTCGTTGGCGGTATTACCGGCGTCGCGAGAGGAAGCGGGCAAGATCCTCGCGGTGATGCAAAAGGAGATCAACGCGGTTAACCAGGCGATCAAGGACGGCAAGCAACCCCATGAAGCCTATGACGCGCTGGGTGACACCTTGTCCGAGGAATGGAACCGCATCACCGGCGGCGGCAGCGCCGTTTCGGCGCTGGTTCCCTTGGGGCGCTACCTGAAACTGGCGGCAGACAATGCCGATCACTTCGGCGAATGGGCCTTGGCAGCGTATCTGGCGGGGCATACGGCAGCCCTGCAACAAGCGGTCGTGGCCCATCAGACCGGCACCGATCAGGCGCTGGAACTGGCTTATGCCATGAACAGCTTTGCTGATCACTTCTTGACCGATCTGTTTTCTGCCGGCCACCTGCGGGTACCGCGCAAACAACTGGCGGCGGTGGTGACACCGGGTGAACTGGGCTCGCTGATCAGCCGCTTCATGCACGATGAAGACAGCAAATTCGGGCTCAATGTGCGCAATGCCCTGGGTGATCAGTGGCACGCCTACGGTGATAAACGCTACTTCGACAGCAGCGACGCGGCCAACCGGGCCATGGTCAAACGTGCCGTGCAGGCCTCGTCCGATGAAATCTTTGAAGCCTTTATCAGCGGCGTGGCGCCCTCCCCGGCCAACTTCAAGGCGCCGCTGTATGTGCCGGACCTGAACGCCGCACAAAACCCGGCGAACAACTTCTCACCGCTGTTCAAGGCAGAAGGCGACAAGGTGCTGCGGCGCAAGGACGTCAACAACCTGAATGACAAGCAGTGGACGAATGACTGGTGGGGTTGGAGCACGTATCTGTTGCTGAAGGACTACAAGCCAAATCAGCCGGCCTGAAAGACATGAGTTAAGCCTTGTGCATTAACCTGTGGCGAGGGAGCTTGCTCCCGTTGGGCTGCGAAGCAGCGCAAGCGAGAACACGGGGTTCTTTCAGACAGAACTCGGGGGAATGGATTTGGGGCCGCTGCGCGGCCCAACGGGAGCAAGCTCCCTCGCCACAATGAGCTTTCAAGCCACACTCTTACTTCCAGCCTGGAATTAGCCGCGCTGGGCTTCTGCCTCTTCATGGGCATGGCGCAGCCGCTCACGGCTGTTGGTCAGGTGCAAACGCATGGCCGCCCGTGCCGCGTCCGAATCCTGGCGAGCGATCGCCTCATAGATCTCTTCGTGTTCGCGGCTCAGGCGGCTCATGTAGTGCTGCTGGTCATCATGGGCCAGGCGTGCCGAGTTCAGCCGCGTGCGTGGAATGATGCTGGTGCCCAGGTGGGTCATGATGTCGGTGAAGTACCGGTTGCCGGTGGACAGGGCAATCTGCAGGTGGAACTGGAAGTCCGACGCTACCGCGTCACCGGCGTGGGCTGCACTTTCGTTCAAGGCATCGAGGGCCGCACGCATGCCGGCCAATTGCTCGTCGCTACGACGCTGGGCGGCAAGGCCCGCAGATTCCACTTCCAGGCTGATGCGCAACTCAAGGATGGCCAGCACATCCCTCAGCGTCACCACGGTGGCCGGGTCGATCCGGAAACCGCTGGGGCTTGGCGTATCCAGCACAAAGGTGCCGATACCGTGGCGGGTTTCCACCTGCCCGGCCGCCTGCAATCGCGAGATGGCTTCACGCACCACGGTGCGGCTGACCCCATGGGCGTCCATGATGGCCGACTCGGTGGGCAGTTTGTCGCCCCGTTTGAGTTGGCCGTCGCGGATCTGCTCGGACAACACCGTGACCAATTCCTGGGCAAGGCTGCGGCGCTTGCGGGGAAGACGAGGGGCGGCGCTGGAGTTTTCCATGATGAATCATCTATCTCGGCGATCTGAAGCACGCATGATAGCCCATGGCGGTTGTACGATCACCGTCCTGTCATGACTTTCATCTATATCCGGCGGGGTTTTCGCCAGGCAAAAAAATACCCCGGCATCGCCGAGGCATTTTCAACACTGACCCAAGGGCCTGCGCCTTATTACTTCACCACTTTCAGGCTCGGCCGACCGCTTGGGCGCGGCGGCTCGGAATCCGGCGGCGGCACATCATCTTCGCCTTCGAGCTCGATCGCTTCGTCATCCTCAAGGGACGACTCCAGATCAAACACCATGCCCTGGCCATTTTCCCGGGCGTAAATCCCGAGGATGGCGCCGATGGGCACGAACAGCGTATGCGGCACACCGCCGAAACGCCCTTCAAAGCTGACCGCTTCATTGTCCATGTGCAGGTGTCGCACGGCACTGGGTGAAACGTTCAGGACGATTTGTCCGTCACTGGCAAAACCTTGCGGTACCTGAACCGCGGGAAACTCGGAATTGACCAGCATGTGCGGGGTGCAATCGTTGTCCACTATCCACTCATAGAGCGCGCGGACCAGGTAAGGTCGACTGGAGTTCATCAACGGCTCCTTAAGCCTTAGCGCATATCGCGTTCGACACCAGACAGACTCGCCTGGAAAGCCTCACGCGCAAACTGGCGCTCCATGTAATCAAGCAGCGGCTTGGCAGGCCGCGGCAATTCAATGCCCAAAATCGGCAAGCGCCAGAGTATGGGTAATAGGCAGCAATCCACCAGACTTTGTTCCTCGCTGAGGAAAAAAGGTTTGTCGGCAAATAACGGCGAAACACCGGTCAGGCTCTCGCGCAATTCCTTGCGCGCCTGGACACGGGCGGCCTCTTTGCTACGTGAATCCAGAATCAGGTCCACCAGGCCACACCAGTCACGCTGGATCCGATGGATCAGCAGGCGGCTGTTGGCACGCGCCACCGGATATACCGGCAACAACGGCGGATGGGGATAACGCTCATCCAAGTATTCCATCACCACGGTTGACTCCCACAACGCCAGGTCACGATCGACCAGGGTGGGCAAGCTGCCGTAAGGGTTCACTTCGATCAGTTTCGGCGGGTGACGACCAGCCTCCACAGTAATGATCTCTGCGCTGACACCCTTCTCTGCGAGCACGATGCGTACTCGGTGGGAATAGTGGTCGGCGGGGTCGGAGTAACAGGCCAACCGATTGGTCACGCCCATGGCGGTCCTCCTCGCTTGTTGAAATTATCGGAAGCTCAAAAACGAGCGCGCCCAGTGAGCATCTCCGTGACGCCTGGATAGACCAGACTTACCTTCAGAGATGCCGCTGGGCGCGCAAGATTAACAGCAATTACTTACGGTTGGATCAATGCACATCCTTCCAGTATTCGCGTTTCAGCAGATAGGCGAACACGAAGAAGAAGGCCAGGTACAGCAACACATAGGTACCAATGCGCTGATGCTGCAGCTTCACTGGGTTGGCCGAGTAGGCCAGGAAGGTCACCAGATTCTTGACCTTCTCGTCGAACTGCTCTTCGTTCAGCGCGCCGGTCTTCGGCATTATGGTCAGCTGATCGCACGCTTCATGAGTCAAAGGCGTACCGGTGAGCGGATCATACTGCTTCTTGCCGTCTTCGACGATTTGTACTTGCTTGCATCCTACCACTTGGCGGCCTTGCAGGCCGACCAGAACGTTAGGCATACCGACGTTCGGGAACACTTTGTTGTTCACGCCGTAGGGACGCGACGGGTCTTCGTAGAAGGATTTCAGGTAGCCGTAGAGCCAATCGGTGCCACGCACACGGGCCACCAGGGTCAGGTCGGGCGGTGCAGCCCCGAACCAGGTCTTGGCGTCGGCAGGTTGCATGCCGATGGTCATGTGGTCGCCGATCTTCGCACCGGTGAACACCAGGTTCTTGAGCATCACGTCGTGCGGGATGCCCAGGTCATCGGCAACGCGCTCGTAACGCTGGAACTTGGCACTGTGGCAGCCCATGCAGTAGTTGGCGAACGTACGTGCGCCGTCTTGCATGGCAGCCTTGTCCGACACGTCGATGTCGACTTTTTCCAGCTCTGGGCCGTGTTCAGCGGCGAAAGACAGCAGCGGCAGGGCCGCAAGAATGAATGCAACGAATAATTTTTTCATCAGCCAGTCACCCTATCCGGTACCGGTTTGGTCTTCTCGAGCCGGGTGTAGAACGGCATCAGAATGAAGTAGGCGAAGTACAGGAAGGTGCAGACCTGCGACAGCAACGTACGCTCCGGGGTCGGCGCCAATACGCCCAGTACGCCCAGGATCACGAACGAAATGCAGAACACCCACAGCCAGATCTTGCTCAGCCAGCCCTTGTAGCGCATGGATTTGACCGGGCTACGGTCTAGCCAAGGCAGCACGAACAGCACCGCAATCGCCGCGCCCATGGCGATCACGCCCATGAGTTTGTCGGGAATCGCCCGCAAGATCGCGTAGAACGGGGTGAAGTACCAGACCGGGGCAATGTGTTCCGGGGTCTTGAAGGCGTTCGCCTGTTCGAAGTTCGGTTTCTCGAGGAAATAACCGCCCATCTCCGGGAAAAAGAACACGATCGAGCAGAAGATGAACAGGAACACCACCACGCCGACGATATCTTTCACGGTGTAGTACGGGTGGAACGGAATGCCGTCCAGCGGTACGCCGTTTTCGTCCTTGTGCTTCTTGATGTCCACGCCGTCGGGGTTGTTCGAACCCACTTCGTGCAGTGCCAGGATGTGCAGCACCACCAGGCCGAGAATCACGATCGGCAAGGCCACCACGTGCAAGGCGAAGAAGCGGTTCAGGGTGATCCCGGAAATCAGGTAGTCACCACGAATCCACTGGGTCAGGTCGTTGCCGATGACCGGGATCGCGCCGAACAGCGAGATGATCACCTGGGCGCCCCAATAGGACATCTGGCCCCACGGCAGCAGGTACCCCATGAAGGCCTCGGCCATCAGCGCCAGATAGATCAGCATGCCGAACACCCATACCAGCTCGCGAGGCTTCTGGTACGAGCCATAGAGCAAGCCGCGGAACATGTGCATGTAGACCACGATGAAGAACGCCGAGGCGCCGGTGGAGTGCAGCAGACGCAGGATCGAGCCGTACTCGACGTCGCGCATGATGTATTCGACGGAGGCGAAGGCTTCTTCGGCCGACGGGGTGTAGCTCATCGTCAGCCAGACACCGGTAACGATCTGGTTGACCAGTACCAAAAGTGCCAGGGAGCCAAAGAAATAGAAGAAGTTGAAGTTCTTCGGTGCGTAGTACTTGCTGAGGTGGTCTTCCCACATTTTGGTCGCGGGAAAGCGCGCATCCACCCAATCCATGAACTTGCTCATCAGGCTTTCTCCCCCTCGTCGACGCCAATGACAATGACACTGTCAGTCTCGTAGTGATGTGGCGGAACTGGCAGGTTCAGTGGTGCGGGTTGTGACTTGTAGACGCGACCAGCGAGGTCGTAGTGAGAACCGTGGCACGGGCAGAAATAGCCCCCGACCCAGTCCTTGCCCAGGTCCGCGGGCGCCACTTCCGGGCGGAAGGTGGGAGAGCAACCCAAGTGGGTGCAGATACCGATCAGCAGCAGAATCTCCGGCTTGATCGAGCGAATTTCCTTATCGACGTAAGCGGGTTGGTCGGAATTCTTCGAGTCGGGGTCAGACAGCTGGCCCTCGATCTTCTTCAGATTTCCCAGGATTTCCTCGGTACGACGAACGATGAACACTGGCTGACCGCGCCACTCAGCAATCATTTGCTGGCCTGGATCGATCTTGCTGACATTCACCTTCACCGGTGCACCTGCGGCTTTCGCCTTGGCACTGGGAAACCATGACCCCACGAACGGGACCGCAGCCCCCACCGCTCCTGCAGCACCCACCACGGATGTGGCTGCTACCAAGAAGCGACGCCGGCCTGCATTCACGCCGTCATTGCTCATTCAGTCCTCTCCCATCAGCTTTGTGGCCTGTTAAATCAGGCGTCTACTAAGTGTTAAATCTGAACTTATAAAAATTTTGCCGAATGGTAATGAAAAGCCCCACGTCTGACAAGGTAATTACCCCCAGCACTGGCTCCAAGCCTTTGAGTATAGGGGCTCTACGGATGTGGCAAGTTGTCACAGAGATTTTTTTACATAAATAGCAGGCAATAAAAAACGCCCAGCTCCGTGAGGAGGCTGGGCGTTTTCTGGAACGTAAAAGCGAATTAACGCTTCGAGTACTGCGGACGCTTACGCGCTTTACGCAGACCAACTTTCTTACGTTCAACTTCACGAGCATCGCGAGTCACGAAGCCAGCTTTGCGCAGAGCGCCACGCAGGGTTTCGTCGTACTGCATCAGAGCGCGAGTGATACCGTGGCGGATTGCGCCAGCTTGACCACTTACACCGCCACCGATAACGGTGACGTAGATGTCGAACTTTTCAACGGTCTCGGTCAATTCCAGCGGCTGACGAACTACCATGCGGGCAGTTTCGCGACCGAAGAAATTTTCCAGAGTGCGGTTGTTGATCGAGATGTTACCAGTACCCGGACGCAGGAAAACGCGAGCGGTAGCGGTTTTGCGACGGCCAGTGCCGTAATTTTGAGTCGCCGACATAATGAACTATTCCGTTAAAACTTCAGTTCTTGGGGCTGCTGAGCAGCATGAGGGTGAGCAGCGCCCGCATAGACTTTCAGCTTGCGATACATGTCGCGACCCAGTGGGCCCTTCGGCAGCATACCTTTGACCGCGATTTCAATCGGGGCTTCAGGCTTTTTGGAGATCAGGCCTTCGAAGTTCGAAGACTTGATACCGCCTGGGAAACCGGAGTGACGGTAGTACATTTTGTCTTGCGCTTTGTTGCCGGTAACACGTACCTGCTCAGCGTTGATGATGACAATGTAGTCACCGGTATCAACGTGAGGGGTGTACTCAGGCTTGTGCTTGCCACGCAGACGGCTGGCGACTTCAGTGGCCAGACGACCCAGGGTCTGACCAGCGGCGTCGACGACAAACCAGTCGCGCTGAACTGTTTCTGGTTTTGCAGTAAAAGTTGTCATTCTTTAATAGCCTCAGGGGCCGCCCTGTAAATTAGACGGCGGATCTTACTGAATAGTGCGTACTTTGACAAGTCAAAGGCAGCCGGATACAGACGCTATCGGGGGCTCGGGTCGGCGCGTCCGTTCAACGGCAAGATTCTTCGGCAGGCGGCGCATCACTTCCACTGCAGAAAGAGGTGGGCAATTATGCAGATTGCCAAAAAAATTTCAACCTGCTTTTATGATTGTTTTCCCTGAAGGAGTACCCGATGGACTATCGACAGCTGGGCCGAACCGATCTTAACGTGAGCGCGATAGCCTTGGGCACCATGACCTGGGGCGAGCAGAACAGCGAGGCAGAGGCCTTCGCACAGATCGAACGGGCCAAGGCCGCGGGAATCAACTTCCTCGATACCGCCGAAATGTACCCGGTGCCGCCCAAGGCAGACACCTACGCCACCACCGAGCGCTACATCGGTAATTACTTCAAAAGTCGCGGCGACCGTGCCGACTGGATCCTCGCCAGCAAGATCGCCGGCCCCGGCAACACCATCGACTACATCCGCGATGGCAGCCTCAAGCACAACCGCAAGCACATCGTCGAAGCCCTGGATGCGAGCCTCAAGCGCCTGCAAACCGACTGGATCGACCTCTACCAATTGCACTGGCCCGAGCGCAGCACCAACTTTTTCGGACAGCTGGGCTACAAGCACAAGGCCGAAGAGGACCTGACGCCGCTGGAAGAAACCCTCGAAGCGCTGGATGAGCAGGTCAAGGCCGGCAAAATCCGCCACATCGGCCTGTCCAACGAAACCCCGTGGGGCACCATGAAATTCCTGGCCCTGGCCGAAGCCCGTGGCTGGACCCGCGCCGTGTCGATCCAGAACCCCTACAACCTGCTCAACCGCAGCTTTGAAGTGGGCCTGGCGGAAATCGCCATCCGTGAGCAATGTGGCTTGCTGGCGTATTCGCCACTGGCGTTCGGCATGCTCAGTGGCAAGTACGAAGGTGGCGCACGCCCGGCCAAGGGTCGCCTGAGCCTCTATAGCCGCTTCAGCCGCTACTTCAACCCGCAGTCGGAAGCTGCGTGCAGCCGTTACGTGGCTCTGGCCCGTGAGCACGGCCTGGACCCGGCGCAGATGGCATTGGCGTTTGTGACCCAGCAACCGTTCGTGACCAGCAACATCATTGGCGCCACGACGCTGGAGCAGCTGGACAGCAACATCGCCAGTGCCGATCTGAAACTGTCGGATGAGGTACTGGCGGGGATTGAGGCGATTCAGAAGGATCATCCGAATCCTGCGCCTTGATTGACCCTGTGGCGAGGGGGCTTGTCCCCCGTTGGGCTGCGAAGCGGCCCCAAAACCTGCCACCTCAATCTGCCAGAAAGAATGAGGTGCTTTTATTGGGGCTGCTGCGCAGCCCAACGGGGGACAAGCCCCCTCGCCACATAGATCTCACTGCACCTTCAAAGCGCCCGCGCAATAATCTCCTTCATGATCTCATTCGTCCCCGCATAAATCCGCTGCACCCGCGCATCCGCCCAGGCCCGCGCAATCGGGTATTCCCACATGAAGCCGTAGCCACCGTGCAACTGCACGCACTCATCCAGCACCTTGCATTGCAGGTCCGTGGCCCAGTATTTGGCCATCGCAGCCGTGGGCACATCGAGCTTGCCTTCCAGGTGCAGTTCCATGCACTTGTCGACAAACACCCGGCCGATCTGGGTTTCCGTGGCGATTTCCGCCAGTTTGAACCGTGTGTTCTGGAAGTCGATGATCGCCTTGCCGAACGCCTTGCGGTCGCGGGTGTACTCCAGTGTCCATTGCAACGCCGCCTCGGCTGACGACAACGCTCCGATGGCCACCGTCAAACGCTCCTGCGGCAACTCCTGCATCAGATAGGCAAAGCCCATCCCCGCCTGCCCCAGCAGATTCTCCTTGGGCACCCGCACATCCTGGAAGAACAGCTCCGACGTATCCTGAGCCTTCATCCCGACCTTCTCCAGGCGCTTGCCCTTGTCGAAGCCCGGCGTGTTGGCCTCCACCAGGAACAGGCTCGTACCCTTGGCACCTGCCTTGGGATCAGTCTTGGCGACAACGATCACCAGGTCCGCCAGGAAGCCATTGGTAATGAACGTCTTCGAACCGTTGATCACGTATTCATCACCATCCAGCACGGCAGTGGTCTTGACCCCTTGCAGGTCGGACCCGGCCCCCGGCTCGGTCATGGCGATGGCCGTGACCATCTCCCCGGAGATCAGCTTGGGCAGGTACTTGTGCTTCAGCGCCTCACTGCCGTAATGCAGGATGTACGGCGCGACGATGTCCGAATGCAGGGAGAAACCAATCCCGGTCAGCCCCAGGCGGCTGATCTCTTCGATCACCACGGCGCTGTAGAGAAAGTCCGCCCCGAGGCCACCGTACTCTTCCGGCAAATGCGAGCAGAGCATCCCCGCCTCCCCTGCCTTGTTCCACAGGTTACGGTCGATATAGCCCTGCTTTTCCCATTGCCCGTGGAACGGCGCCGCGTCTTTTTCGAGGAAGGTACGCACGCTCTGGCGGAAGAGTTCGTGCTCCGAGCTGAACAAGGTTCTGGGAATCATGGGTCACCTGCGTGAATTGTCGGACAAGACCGGGATCACAGAGCCTAAGCCGCGAAGGCGTCACAGGACACTGGACACATGCGACAAAAAATAAGACGATCCAGCCGTCTGGTGACCACTTTCCCCTATAAGAATAAATGAAATTATGTCTAACCAAATCTCCACGCCCTTGCGGCGCGTCAGCATTTTGGCCATTGATCGGGTATTCGCTTCAACCCTCATGCAAGCCAAGGATTTCTTCCACCTCGCGAGCCTGCGCTACGGCAAACAGCTGGGCCAGGGCCTTACTCCCGCTTTCGAAACGCGCCTGGTCAGCCCCGATGGGCAATCGGTGCGCAGCTTCAGCGATGTGATCATGCCGGTGGACGGCGGCCTCGAAAACGCCGACATCATCGTGCTCCCGGCCTTCTGGGACGACTTCGAGTCACTGTGCCAACGCTACCCACAAGTGCTGCCCTGGCTGCGCGAACAACATGCCCGTGGCGCCGTGCTGTGCGGCGAAGCCACCGGCGTGTTCTGGCTCGCCGAAGCCGGCCTGCTGGACGGCAAGGAAGCGACCACCTACTGGCGTTTCTTCAACGCCTTCAGCGAACGCTTTCCCAAGGTGCAACTGAACCAGGACAAGCACCTGACCGACGCCGACAACCTCTACTGTGCCGGCGGCACCACCTCGGCCTGCGACCTCTACATCTACCTGATCGAACGCTTCTGCGGCGCCAACATCGCCCAGGCGGTGGCCCGCGACATTCTTTACGAAGTGCAGCGCAGCTATGCGCCCGGGCGCATCGGTTTTGGCGGCCAGAAGCTGCACCAGGACGTGATCATCCTGCAGATCCAGCATTGGCTCGAAGAGCACTTCGCCGACAAGTTCCGCTTTGAAGACGTGGCCCGGGAACACGGCATGAGCATTCGCAACTTCATGCGCCGCTTCCAGACCGCCACAGGCGACAAGCCGCTGCATTACCTGCAACGCCTGCGCATCGAGACGGCCAAGGGGTTGCTGTCCGGTAGCCGCAAAAGCATCAAGACCATCAGCTACGAAGTGGGTTACGACGACGCGAGCTTCTTTGCACGGCTGTTCCGGCAGCACACCGAGCTGTCGCCCAACCAATACCGCCAGCAGTTCCAACAAGCCGCATAGGCCGTCCTTACTGTAGGAGCGAGCTTGCTCGCGAGGGACGTAAACGAAAACGCGGGGCATCTGAAGCCCCGCGGTGTCATTGAGTTCTTCGCGAGCAAGCTCGCTCCTACAGAGGGCAAGCGGTTACGGCTTGTGCGCCCGCGACAGGAACTCGTGGGACTGCATTTCGAGCAAGCGGCTCAAGGTCCGTTGGAACTCGAAGTTCAAGCGACCGCCGGTGTAGAGGTCCTTGAGCTCGACTTCCGCCGAGATGATCAGCTTGACGTTACGGTCGTAGAATTCGTCGACCATGTTGATAAAGCGCCGCGCGATGTCGTCGGTGGTGACGGTCATCTGCTCAACGCCGCTCAAGATCACCGCGTGGAAGATCTTGCCCAGTTCGATGTAGTCGTTCTGGCTGCGGGGGCCATCGCACAGTTCGCGGAAGTCGAACCAGGCCACGTCGTCGCAGGTACGCAGCGCGATGATTTCGCGGTTTTCGATGATCAACTTGTCGTTTTCCACCGCCTGGGTGCATTCCGGCGTCAGGGCACGGAAGCTCTTGCGCAGGCTTTCCTCGGCCACTTCATTGAGCGGGAAGTGGAACAGTTCGGCTTGCTCAAGGTGACGCAGGCGATAGTCGACGCCGCTGTCGACGTTGACGATGTCGGTGTTCTGCTTGATCAGGGCGATGGCCGGCAGGAAGCGCGCGCGTTGCAGGCCGTCCTTGTACAGGCCGTCGGGCACGATGTTCGAAGTGGCAACCAGGGTCACGCCATTCTTGAACAGCTCTTCCATCAGGGTGCCGAGGATCATCGCGTCGGTGATGTCGGACACGAAGAACTCATCGAAACAGATCACCCGCGCTTCATCGGAGAAGCGCTTGGCGATGATGGTCAGCGGGTTCTTTTCACCCGGCAGGGTCTTCATCTCTTCGTGCACGCGCTTCATGAAGCGGTGGAAGTGAGTACGGACCTTTTCCTTGAACGGCAGGGCTTCAAAGAAGGTGTCGACCAGGTAAGTCTTGCCCCGGCCGACGCCACCCCAGAAGTACAAGCCCTTGACCGGCGTATGGTCTTTCTTGCCAAACAACTTGCTGAACATGCCCGGCTTGTTCTGCGAGGCCTGGACCAGATCGTCGTACAGGCGCTGCAAATGGCGCACCGCAGTTTCCTGGGCAGCGTCATGGAAGAAGTCGGGGCGTTTCAGATCAGCTTGATATCGTTCTAGGGGCGTCATAATTCGTTAGCAAGGCAACAAAAACGGGCCGCCACTGTAACGACGGCCCTGAAGAATGGCAATCAACCCTTGGTCGGGTTAATCCTCGAGTGGGGCCAACGCAACGCGCAAGGCTTCGATAGCGGCATCGCGCGAGGCACTGTCGGCGAACGCCGGGCTATCGGCGACGGCAGCACCTTCCAGCCACACACTGAAGCTCAGGGCCTCGCTGCGGACATCCAGCGCCTGACCCGATTGCAGTTGCTTGGTCACTGCACCTGCAGTCTTACCGTCGACAAAGTTACGCGACAGCAGCAGTTGTTCGCCTTCGGCCGCCAGCAAACGGAAGCGGAAGCTGCCGTCGTCTTCGCGGAAGCTGACAAAGCGTGCGGCTTTCGCAGCTTTCTTCTTGGTGGTGGCGGCAACGGCGACCGGGTTGACGAACGAGCGCAGGCCCACCGCTTCACGCAGCTCGGCCAGGAACGGCGCAGCTACGGCGCGAGCCTTCTTGGCACCGATCAGCAGCAGGTCTTCCATGTCCGACGGGCGCGACATCAGTTGGTGGTAACGCTCACGCGCTTCCCCCAGTTGGCCGTCCAGCAGCTGGAACAGACGGTTCTTCGCCTCGCCCCAGCCCAGGCCTTGCAGCAGCTCGCCGCGGAACTCTTCTTCCTGAGCCTTGGTGGCAAAGGCCTGGTACAGGGTGAACAGGTGGGAGTTGTCCGGATCTTTCGCTTCGCCCGGCGCGCGGGAGTCGGTGACGATCCGCGAGATCGCGTCCTTCATGTCCTTGGCGCTGGTAAACAACGGAATGGTGTTGTCGTAGCTCTTGGACATCTTGCGGCCATCCAGGCCCGGCAAGGTGGCGACGCTTTCTTCGATCAGCGCTTCAGGCATGGTGAAGAATTCTTTACCTTTGCCGAACAGGTGGTTGAAGCGCTGGCCGATGTCGCGGGCCATTTCCACGTGCTGGATCTGGTCACGACCGACCGGCACCTTGTGGGCGTTGAACATCAGGATGTCCGCGGCCATCAGTACCGGGTAGCTGTACAGGCCCATGGTGATGCCCGCATCCGGGTCTTCGCCGCTTTCCAGGTTCTTGTCCACCGAGGCCTTGTAGGCGTGCGCACGGTTGAGCAAGCCCTTGGCCGCCACGCAGGTCAGCAGCCAGGTCAGCTCGGGGATTTCCGGGATGTCGGACTGGCGATAGAACGTTACCCGGTTCACATCCAGGCCACCGGCCAGCCAGGTCGCAGCGATTTCCATGCGCGAGCGCTGGATACGCTGCGGGTCATCGCACTTGATCAGGGCGTGGTAGTCGGCCAGGAAGTAGAAGGAGTCGGCGTTGGCGTCCTGGCTGGCAAGGATCGCCGGGCGAATCGCGCCGGCGTAGTTGCCCAGGTGCGGTGTGCCGGTGGTGGTGATGCCGGTGAGGATGCGGGTACGGGTCGTCATGGGTAATCGCTTGTCATCAATTCGAAAGACGTGGCAGCACAAGATCCTTGAGATCGGTCAGCTTGCCATGAAAAAAGTGTCCGCATTCTGCCACTTTCAGCAGCTCATGGGGGCGATTCAGGGCCGCGGACCAGTCGTAGACGAGTTGCGGGTCGACCACTTCGTCGGTTTCCGGCTGGATCACGGTCAATGGGCAGCCTTGTGGCAGCACGTCGTTATCCTGCAGGCGCATCACGGCCGCAGCCACCATGAACAGGTGTGCAAGTTTTTCGCCCTTGGCTTCCAGGCGGCCGCCGAGGGTGGCCGCCACAAACCCACCGAAGGAAAAACCCAGCAGGGTAATCGGCAGGTCGGGATGTTTTTCACACAGCCAGGTGGCCGCGGCTTCGGCGTCGTCGACTTCACCGGTGCCCATATCGTGCGTACCGGCGCTGGCGCCGACACCGCGATAATTGAAACGTAACGTGATCAAGCCAGCATCCCGCGCAGTGCGTTGCAGGGTCGATACGACTTTGTTGAGCATGGTGCCGCCCTGCACCGGGTTAGGGTGGCAGATCAGCGCCAGGCCACGTGGCTCGGGGTGATCCAGATACAGGGCTTCCAGTTGGCCTACCGGGCCATCGATCAAAACAGGGGTTTCACGCATCAGCAAGGAAGGAACTCCGTGACCTCTCAAGGGGTCGACTCGTCTAGCTAAAAGTCTGTGCATGGCATCATTGCGAGCTTAATCGCGGTATACAGCGCAGGTCCGAGCCGTTAACGTAAAGCAAAGCCGTTTATAGAGGAAGGACTCGTGGAACACTCGCTCTTAGTTTGGTTGTTGCCGACTCTCGCCTTGGTTGCCGGTGTCGCCATTGGATTCCTGGTTGCCCGCCTGCTGCCGAATGCCGCGCCTAACCGCACGCAGCGTCAGTTGGATGACATTCAGGAACGTTTTGACAGTTATCAGAACGAGGTTGTTACCCACTTCAACAGCACCGCGACCCTGGTGAAAAAGCTCACTCAGAGCTATCAGGAAGTACAGGATCATCTCGCCGAGGGTGCCAACCGCCTGGCCCTGGACGACATCACCCGCCAGCGTCTGCTGGCCGCGCTGCATTCCGATGCACCGCAAGCGCCACGGGAACGCCTGACCCCGCCTCGGGAAAACCAGGAACCGCCACGGGACTACGCGCCAAAAACGCCAAACGCCCCGGGGATGCTGGATGAGCATTACGGCTTGAAGAAGTAATACCTTTTCAAGCGACACTAACAAGCCCGGCTGATTGATGATCAGCCGGGCTTTTTTTGTTTGGCTTCGTTGGTATGGGGTGGGTACATATCCGTTGCTGCGGTCGGGGCTGCTATTGGTTCCGCTCTTACAGCGGCTCACTTTTGAA
>NZ_JAXCIS010000216.1:0-1087 GCF_034044025.1 Pseudomonas sp. SED1 | reverse complement strand
CGCACTCCAGCGGGAGCAAGCTCCCTCGCCACAGCAAGCTCCCTAGCCACACCGGTGCTATTCTGGCGGCTCATGCCGCCACGCCTGCTTCTGATGACTAACAAGAAAGATACCGTGCCCCTACCTGAAGACCTGCGGGTATTCCTGACTGTGATCCGCAAGGCCGGCTTTGCTGCGGCTGCCGATGAGTTGGGGTTGTCCCCGGCCTATGTCAGCAAGCGTATCCAGATTCTCGAAACCACCCTGGCCACTCGCCTGCTGCACCGCACCAGCCGCCGCATTGCCCTGACCGAGGACGGTGAACGGGTGCAGCGCTGGGCCGTGCGTATTCTCGAAGATTTCCAGCAGTTGTCCGACGAACTCTCCGACGCCCACGACAGCCCCCGAGGCCATCTGCACTTGTGCAGCAGCTTTGGCTTCGGCCGCAACCATGTGGCGCCGGCCCTGTCGTTGCTGGCCGAACAGTACCCGGGCCTGGAAATCCGCCTGGACCTGTTCGACCGGGTGGTGGATATCGTCAGCGAGGGTTTCGACCTGGAGATCCGCGTGGGCGATGACATTCCCGGCCAACACATCGGCCGCCGGCTGGTGAGCAACCGCCGGGTACTGTGTGCGGCGCCCGCCTACCTCGAACGCCGTGGCACACCGCAGCACTTGAGTGACCTGGAACAGCACGATTGCCTGGTGCTCAAGGAGCGGGACAACGCGTTTGGCATCTGGCACCTGGAGCGTGATGGCGTGCAGGACAGCGTGCGTGTGCGAGGGCCGTTGTCGTCCAACAATGGCGAAATTGTTTTGCAATGGGCACTTGATGGGCGTGGGGTGTTGCTGCGTTCGATGTGGGATGTGAAGCCGCTGCTGGAACAAGGGAAACTGGTCCAGGTGCTGCACGATTACACCCAGAGCGCCAATGTGTGGGCGGTGTACCCGACGCGGTTGGCGTACTCCGGGAAGTTGCGGGCGTGTGTGGAGTTTTTGCAGGAGCACTTTAAGGGGTTGTCGATTTAGCACCTCGGTGTTGGGTGCATATCCGTTGCTGCGGTAACGGCTGCTATGGGTTCCGCCCTTACGGCGGCTCACTTTTGAA
>NZ_JAXCIS010000215.1:0-1421 GCF_034044025.1 Pseudomonas sp. SED1 | reverse complement strand
CTTACAGAACGCTCCTCTACCGCATCATCCGAAGATGATACCCGTAGCTTCGGTGTATGGTTTGAGCCCCGTTACATCTTCCGCGCAGGCCGACTCGACTAGTGAGCTATTACGCTTTCTTTAAAGGGTGGCTGCTTCTAAGCCAACCTCCTAGCTGTCTAAGCCTTCCCACATCGTTTCCCACTTAACCATAACTTTGGGACCTTAGCTGACGGTCTGGGTTGTTTCCCTTTTCACGACGGACGTTAGCACCCGCCGTGTGTCTCCCATGCTCGGCACTTGTAGGTATTCGGAGTTTGCATCGGTTTGGTAAGTCGGGATGACCCCCTAGCCGAAACAGTGCTCTACCCCCTACAGTGATACATGAGGCGCTACCTAAATAGCTTTCGAGGAGAACCAGCTATCTCCGAGCTTGATTAGCCTTTCACTCCGATCCACAGGTCATCCGCTAACTTTTCAACGGTAGTCGGTTCGGTCCTCCAGTTAGTGTTACCCAACCTTCAACCTGCCCATGGATAGATCGCCCGGTTTCGGGTCTATTCCCAGCGACTAGACGCCCTATTAAGACTCGCTTTCGCTACGCCTCCCCTATTCGGTTAAGCTCGCCACTGAAAATAAGTCGCTGACCCATTATACAAAAGGTACGCAGTCACCCAACAAAGTGGGCTCCCACTGCTTGTACGCATACGGTTTCAGGATCTATTTCACTCCCCTCTCCGGGGTTCTTTTCGCCTTTCCCTCACGGTACTAGTTCACTATCGGTCAGTCAGTAGTATTTAGCCTTGGAGGATGGTCCCCCCATATTCAGACAAAGTTTCTCGTGCTCCGTCCTACTCGATTTCATGACTAAGAGATTTTCGCGTACAGGGCTATCACCCACTATGGCCGCACTTTCCAGAGCGTTCCGCTAATCTCAAAGCCACTTAAGGGCTAGTCCCCGTTCGCTCGCCACTACTAAGGGAATCTCGGTTGATTTCTTTTCCTCAGGGTACTTAGATGTTTCAGTTCCCCTGGTTCGCTCCATACACCTATGTATTCAGTGTAAGGTAACCATCTTATGATGGCTGGGTTCCCCCATTCAGACATCTCCGGATCAAAGTCTGTTTGCCGACTCCCCGAAGCTTTTCGCAGGCTACCACGTCTTTCATCGCCTCTGACTGCCAAGGCATCCACCGTATGCGCTTCTTCACTTGACCATATAACCCCAAGCAATCTGGTTATACTGTGAAGACGACATTCGCCGAAAATTCGATAATACTCAATTAAGAGCAACTCACAAATTTTACCTTAGCCTGATCCGTTACCAGTGAAAGTAACGTTCAGTCTATCTTTCTATCACATACCCAAATTTTTAAAGAACGATCTAATCAAAGACTAGAAATCAACATTCACCATCACAACGATGGAATGCTCATTTCTAA
>NZ_JAXCIS010000214.1:0-6746 GCF_034044025.1 Pseudomonas sp. SED1 | reverse complement strand
CTCCACACCCTTCAAGATCAGGGTTTAAAAGTCATAACTGAGCCGCGTGTAGTAAAACGCCCCTTCCGGCGGCGACAGGTGGCTGTATTGCTGGCCCCGGGGTCTGGCGCAAACGGCTCATGTAGTTGCTGACCGAACGCGGGGAAATGCCCAGTTCAGCTGCGATTTCCGGATAGGTCAGGCCGTTGAGCTGCGACAGCAAAAAGGTCGCCTTGACCTTGGCCGGCAAGCCGTCGAGGAACTGGTCGATGGCCTGCAGGGCTTCGAGCATTTGCGCCAGGTGTTCGGGAGAGGGTGCGGGCGACGTTTCGTCCTGATCGAGGGCGTCGAGGTAAGCGCGCTCCAGGTCTCGACGGCGCCACAGTTGATACATCAGGCGTTGAGCAATGGTGGTGAGCAAGGCGCGGGGTTGGCGAATCGGCACTACGTCCGGGGAACTCAGAAGCTGGACGAAGGTGTCGGCGGCGATGTCTTCGGCGTGGGCACGGGAATCGAGATGGCGGTGCAAACGGCCGCACAGCCAGTCGTAATGACTGCGGAATAATCCGCCCACGTAATCGCTGTGAGAAGTGTCGGCGCCGGACATAGTGGCTCCATCTGAGTAGGTTGCGCGTTATGTCCGGTGTTCCGGTGGAGCGATCCTAGCAAGGCTTGTTATTCTTTAATAATATTAAAAAGGTATTTTTATATAACAGATCGCTCACACTCTCTGCGTGGGAATGCCGCCTTGGACCCTCCGCGTCTGCTTGAAATCGTGACGCAGAGCGTCACAAGGTGCGTTCCCACGCGGAGCGTGGGAACGATCATTGGAGGCGTGGATAACCCAGGGCTTCGGCCTGCTGCCGGTAATCCAGCAGCACCTGGTAATCCGCTTCGCTGGCGGGCAGCACTTCGTGTACGCCGAGGGTTTGCACCACGTCGGGCAGGTCCTGCAAGGCCAGGTTCATGGCTTCCCGCAGGTGTTCACTTGAACCCGGCGCGGTGATGTACGGCAACGTCGGGCTGGGCGCACTGCGGGTGACGATCCGCAGCCCGGCCACTTCCTGCGGCGCAAAACGCGCGAGGTAGTCGAAGGTCACGCTGTCGATGGCGGCCAGGTCAGCACGGTCTTCCCGCAGCCAGCGCAGGCTTTCACGATGGGCGCCGCTGATGCCGACGTCGGCAAAGAACCGACCGCCCTGCTGCAGCGGCGCCAGGCGTTCACGCAGCAGGTTCATGCCGCTGTTGGAGTCGTGGCCATTGATCACGCCGCGGCTGTTGTAAAAGTCGGCCAAGGCGCTGCGTGGATTGTCGTCGCGGGTCAGCAGCAGGCTGCAATGGGCGCCACCGCTGCTGTGGGGCAGCTCGTAGCGCGGGCGGCCGATCACATGGACCTGCCCGCGCAGCTCGGTCATCAGCGGGTAGCCGCAGGTTTGCGTCAGCAGCAATTCGGGCGCGCGCCACAGGCTGCGCAGGTCGAGATGCTCGGCATTGCGGCGGGTCACGCCCAGGTGCTCCAGGATGCGCGAAAGCCAGCGCTCGTTGGCCTGTTGCACCTCTTGCGGCGCCACGTACATCAGCAGTTCGGCGTAGCGGTCACTCATGGTCGTCTCTTAAGCAAAGGGGTGCCGTGGGCTGTCGATAGCCTTGAGCCCGTGACGGCCGATCAACTGGCCGTAACCCTGCACCAGGAACCCGCCGCTGCGCGCCACCCATTGTTCGCGGCGCGCGCGGTACACGGTGGGCAGCAAGTACCACGGCAGCTTCGGCAAGTCGTGGTGCACCAGGTGCAGGTTGTTGTTGAGGAACAGCCAGGTCCACGGCCAGGCGGCCTCATTGAGAACCGTGCGTTGCTCCGGTTGCGGGTGCGGGCGGTGTTCATAGTAGGAACGGATCGCCGCCACCGACAAGGCCGGCACGCTGACCAGCGCCATGTAGTGCCACACCGGCAGCACGCTGTAGTGGGCGATAAAGGTCAGCATCAGTGCGGTCACGGTGCCATGGCTCAGCCACATCAACCAGGCCTGGCGCTGGCCTTGGCACAGGCGCCTGAATTCGTTGCGGGCCAGTTTCCACAGCGCCAGCGGCGAGCCCAGCAAGAAGCGCCCGAGGACGGTCTTGGTCAGCCAATGCAGGGTGCGCTCAAAGGGTGAACTCGCTGACCACTGCAATTGATTCAGGTAACGGCTTTCCGGATCGACACCGGGCACCGTCAGGTCTTCGTCGTTGTGATGCACCAGGTGGCAGTTGCGGTACAGGGTGTAGGGGTACCAGACGGCAAACGGCGCGTAGCCGAGGAGTTTGTTCAGGGCATTGAAACGGGTGGGATGGCCGTGCAGGAGTTCGTGTTGCAGGGACATCCACAGTGCCACGAGCGGAATCAACAGCGCGGTACTCAGCCACCGGCCGAGCCAGTGGCTGCCAAACATCACCGTAAACCAGCCGGCATACACACCGATCAACAGCAGCCAGGTCGGCCACTCGGTGCGGGCGGTAAAGGTATTTGCCAGGGCCTCGATTTCGAAGCTGTGGGTTTCATCAAGGTAGTTGGACATCGGCAGCTCAGGGCAGGCGTGACCGACGAAAAAGTCGGCTTCATCCTGCTCTGTGCAATGAGGCGGGAAAATCTTGCAGATCGTTTGGTGCTTACCTTAGAACTTTAGTGACCGAACAGATTGCTGTCGGTTTTCTTGGCCTTTTTCTCGGCGCGTTTTTCATCGGCGGTCTTTGCCGGTTTCTTCTTGTCAGCTTTCTTGGAATTCAGACCTTTGGCCATGATGCGTGCTCCACTTACAGGGGATGTAACACTGGGTATAACACCGATTGCCCAACAGAAGGCGCTTTGCCCGACTTATAATCTTCGCCCCCTGAATTCGCGTGTTTGAAAACCATGCCCAAGTTGCACATCGACCGACTGGCGGAGCCTTTGTGGCCGCTGCTGAACAAGTTCTACCGCCGCCATCACTCACCGATGAAGGCCCTCAAGGGCGGCCAGTTGTGGGTGGCCAAAGGCAGCGAGATTGTCGCAGGACTGTGCCTGACGCCAGTGGTGGGCGGGCAATGGCTGACCGGGCTGTTTGTAGACCCGGCAATGCGTGGCCAAGGGCTGGCGGCGCAACTGATTCGGGACGCCTCTGCCAGCGTCGAGGGGACGCTGTGGCTGTTTTGCCACCCGGAACTTGAAGGCTTTTACCAGCGTCTCGGCTTTACCCAGGACACGCTGCTGCCGCAGTCCTTGTCCGAGCGCCTGGTGCGTTACAAACGTAACAAGCCAATGATTGCGATGGGCTTAGAACCGTTGGTGAGGTCGACCATCGATAATCTGTAAACAGCGTTTGTGGCCCCCATGCTAGCCTCGGCGACACATAGGCCCACTCCCTGGAAGATCATGAAAGCGACCCTTGCAGCTTTGTCCCTTGCCGCCCTCCTCGCCCCGGCCTTGAGCCAGGCAGCCGAAGCCCCGGTTACCGCCGAGCAGTACGCAAGCGTGCTCGCCGGCAGTTGGCGCGTGCCTGCGAACAGCGCGCGCGATGTCTATCGTCACCCGCAACAGACCCTGGAATTCTTTGGCCTGCGGGCCAACCAGACCCTGATCGAAATCACCCCGGGTGGCGGCTGGTACAGCGAAGTGCTGGCGCCATTGCTCAAGGACAACGGCCATTACATCGCCGCCGTGCAGGCGCCCGGGAGTAGTGCTTACGCGCGTACGTCAGAGGAAAACCTGAAGAAGAAATTCGCGGCAGATCCGGCGCATTACGCCAAGGCCGGCTTCGTCGAGTTCGATCCCAAGGCACCGGTGCTGGGCCAGCCTGGCTCGGCCGACACGGTGCTGACCTTTCGCAACGTGCACAACTGGGTGATGGCGGATACGGCACCGGCGATGTTCGATGCATTCTTCAAGGTGTTGAAACCGGGTGGCGTGCTGGGTGTGGTGGATCACCGAGCCAAGGACGGGGCGTCGCTGGAAGACATCAAGCACAGCGGTTACCTGACCACGGCGTATGTGGTGAAACTGGCGACTGATGCGGGGTTCAAGCTTGAGGGGCAGAGCGAGGTCAATGCTAACCCGAAAGACACCAAGGATTACCCGGATGGGGTCTGGACCTTGCCGCCTGCGTTGACGTTGGGGGAGAAGGATAAGGCGAAGTATGTAGCGATTGGTGAGTCGGACCGGATGACGTTGCGGTTTGTTAAACCCGCTAAATAAACCACACATTCTGTGGCGAGGGAGCTTGCTCCCGCTGGGCTGCGCAGCGGCCCCAAAATCTTGGGAGCGCTTCGCACTCCAGCGGGAGCAAGCTCCCTCGCCACAGGGATTGAGGGTTACTCGTCCGCTGTGGGATCCATATCCGGGAACATTACTTCGATAAACCCGAACTTGCTGAAGTCGGTAATCCGCGAGGGGTACAGCCGGCCGATCAGGTGATCGCACTCGTGCTGGACCACTCGTGCGTGGAAGCCTTCGGCAATCCGTACAATCGGCTCGCCCTTGGGGTCAAACCCTTCGTAGCGAATCTGCTGGTAGCGGTCCACTGCTCCACGCAAACCAGGCACCGACAGACAGCCTTCATAACCCTCTTCCAATACAGGACTGAGTGGCGTGATCAGCGGGTTGATCAGGATGGTCTGGGGCACGGCGGGCGCGTCCGGGTAGCGTTCGCTGCTCTCGAAGCCGAAGATCACCAGTTGCAGGTCCACACCCACCTGCGGCGCGGCCAGGCCAACGCCGCCCACGTGCTCCATGGTCTGGAACATGTCATCAATCAACTGCCACAGCTCAGGGCTGTCGAACATTTCCGGCGGAACCGGCGGGGCAACACGCAGCAGGCGCTCATCGCCCATTTTCAGGATTTCACGGATCATCGATCAGACTTCGTCGGTAGTGGGCTTGAGTGAGGGGTCTCGGCCGAGGCCGGAAACATGCTTTTTTTCGTCGTGCTCGCCAAAGTCCTTTTCACCAGGATCCTTGCCTTCAGCCGACATATGTTCGATCACCGCGTTCATCTCCGCCCCCAGCAACAGCACAGCGGCCGAAATGTAGAAGTACAGCAGCAACACGATGATCGCGCCGATACTGCCATACATGGCGTTGTAGTCGGCAAAGGTTTTGACGTAGTAGCCAAACCCCAGGGAAGCGATGATCCAGACCACCACCGCCAGCACCGATCCCGGGGTGATAAAGCGAAATTTCTGCTTCACGTCAGGCATCACGTAGTACATCAAGGCCACGGAGAACATCAACAGGATGACGATCAGCGGCCAACGCAGGATGGTCCACAACGTGACCACGAATTCCTGCATGCCGATCTGCCCCGCCAGCCATTCCATCACCTGCGGCCCGAGCACCATCAACGCGGCGGCAGCCAACAGCATGCCGGCGATGCCGATGGTGTAGAACACCGACAGCGGGAAACGCTTCCAGATCGGCCGGCCTTCCACCACGTCGTAGGCGGCGTTCATCGCGCTCATCATCAGGCGCACGCCCGCCGAGGCGGTGTACAGCGCGATCACGATACCCACCGACAGCAGGCCACCCTTGGATTGCTGCAACTGGTCGATCACCGGGTTGACCTGTTCCAGGGCCTGGGGCGGCAACACCAGTTCCGACTGCATGCGCAGCCAGGTGAAGAAGTCTGGCAGGTGCAGGAAACCGATCAGGGCAATCAGGAACAGCAAGAAGGGAAACAGCGAGAACAGCATCTGGTAGGCCAGTGCCGAGGCGTACGTAGGCATCTCGTCATCGACGAACTCTTTGACGGTGCGCACCAGCACCTTGTGCAGGGGCAAGCCTTGTAATACCGGAAAAATCATAGCGTCTCCTTTCGCCGCAAAAAATTTGAGTTCGTGGGCGACTCAGGGGCCGTTTTCTACATCAAGGTAGCCCATTTGGCGACCCTGAAACAATTTCCAATCTTTAATCACTGCTGGTGACACAAAAACGGCCATCCGTGGATGGCCGTCGGGCTGCTGGAATGCAGTCAGCCAGGTCGGGACTATTTGGTCGCTTTCTTGACCGCGTCCTTGGTGTCGCCGACTGCTTTTTGCACTTCGCCTTTCTTTTCCTGAACCACGCCTTCAGCCCGTAGCTTGTCGTTGCCGGTGACTTTACCGACCCCTTGCTTCACGTTGCCTACGGCCTCGTTCGCTAAACCTTTTGCCTTATCCGATGTGCTACTCATGGTATTTCTCCTGGGAACAATCAAGGATTTTGGTCACTACGTAATCGTTGACCCTTGGCCTTTCCAGAGAGTTTCAATTATTTTTTGACCTGCATTTCATCGCGGCATACAGGTTTGGCTTTATGTTTTGCGGCCAACCCACGAGAATGCCGGGCACATCCAGGCGCAAGCGCTGGATAACAGATCCCGTAGGAAGGTTATGAAACTCAATAAAGCACAGGCCATCGCCCGCAGAAACCAGGAACTGGGCGGTGCCGTACTCGGCGTCAACAACTGCCATTTCACCGACCTGGACCGCAAACGCAACATCTGGTGGTTCGACCTGCCGGTGGGCCGGATTGCCGTGGGCCAGTACGAGTGGATTCACTTGTTGATGCACAACGCGGACAACGACCAGTTGCTGCACTTGAAGGTGCCGACAGTGTTTTTGCGCGAGAAGCTTGAAGGCCTGGTGGTGCGCAATGCCGGCAAGCGCAAGCCGGAGATCACCCTGGAGCTGAGTGCCGACAAGGACTCGTTCCTCAAGGACGTACGCCCTGCTGGCGCCGGTGTGAGCTTCGCGCAGTTCGCACTGTAGGAATGCAGTAA
>NZ_JAXCIS010000213.1:0-3419 GCF_034044025.1 Pseudomonas sp. SED1 | reverse complement strand
GATGTGTGGTGTTCTTTTAAATCAACTCTTCCACCAATTGCAGGCAATGACTGAGCCCCGGCGACTGGTCATTGATCCGCCGGCTAAGAATGATCGGCGAAGTGGCGGTGGCTTCCACCACCGGCGTGTAGCCGATATCGGCACGATGCAGCACTTGCACCGAGGCCGGCACCAGGGTCACGCCCATGCCCGCGCCCACCAGGCCGATGGCGGTCTGCAATTCATTGGTCCACTGCGCCACCTTCAGGCTCAAGCCGTGGGCGTCGAACAGCGCGATCACATGGTCGGCGTAGCTGGGCCGCGGGTTGCCGGGGTAGAGCACGAAAGGTTCTGCGGCCAATTGCGCCAAGGTGGCCGGCGCGCCCAGCAAGGGATGCCCGGCCGGCAACACCGCCACCAGTCGATCCTCCACCAATACCCGCTGCACAATCGCCGGATCGTCGATGCGAATCCGCCCGAAACCCACGTCTATCCGCCCGGCCTTGAGGGCTTCGACCTGTTGCAACGTGGTCATTTCCGACAGGCCCAATTCCAGCTCCAGGCCATCGTGGCTGCGCAGCCGGCGAATCAACTCCGGAAGCACGCCATACAGCGTCGACGGCGCAAAACCGATGCCCAGCCAGGTCTTTTCGCCCAAGCCAATGCGCCGGGTGCTATCGCACACCTTGCCCAGTTGCTCCAGCAGCACATTGGCGTGCTCATAGAAAAACCGCCCGGCCTCGGTCAGGCGCAACGGCCGCCCGCGTTCCAGCAGGATCACGCCCAGTTCGTCCTCCAGTTGCTGGATCTGCCGGCTCAACGGCGGCTGGGCAATGTGCAGGCGTTCGGCGGCGCGGGTGAAGTTGAGGGTTTCCCCCAGCACCTGGAAGTAACGCAGATGGCGCAGTTCCATAAGGACTCCATTCATACCTTAAGGGTATTGTTCGAGACCAATTCTATATTGGAAGCCAGAAAAAATGCGGAACAGAATCAGGCCAAATCTATAAAGAATCCAACGGGTATTGCCATGCCGATTTGCGCCATCGAGTCGATCGAGACCATCATCGTCGATCTCCCTACCATTCGCCCGCACAAGCTGGCGATGCACACGATGCAGAACCAGACCCTGGTGATCATCCGCGTGCGCTGCGCCGACGGTATCGAAGGCATCGGTGAATCCACCACCATCGGCGGCCTGAGCTACGGCAATGAAAGCCCCGACAGCATCAAGATCAACATCGACCGGCACTTCGCGCCGCTGCTGCTTGGCCAGGATGCGAGCAACATCAATGCCGCCATGTTGCGCCTGGAGCGCAGCATTCGGGGCAACACCTTTGCCAAGTCGGGTATCGAAAGCGCCTTGCTCGACGCCCTCGGTAAACGCCTGAATTTGCCGGTCAGCGAATTGCTAGGTGGCCGTGTGCGGGACGCCTTGCCAGTGGCCTGGACCCTCGCCAGTGGCAATACCGAAAAAGACATCGCCGAGGCCGAGAAGATGCTCGACCTGCGCCGCCACCGCATCTTCAAACTGAAGATCGGCGCCGGTGAGGTCAGCCAGGACCTGGCCCACGTCATCGCGATCAAAAAAGCCCTGGGCGACCGCGCCAGCGTGCGGGTCGACGTCAACCAGGCCTGGGACGAAGCCGTGGCCCTGCGCGCCTGCAAGGTGCTGGGCGACAACGGCATCGACCTGATCGAACAACCGATTTCGCGCAATAACCGTGGCGGCATGGTCCGGCTCAACTTGTCGAGCCCCGCGCCGATCATGGCCGACGAATCCATCGAATGTGTGGAAGATGCCTTCAACCTGGCCCGCGAAGGCGCGGCCTCGGTGTTCGCCCTGAAGATCGCCAAAAACGGCGGCCCGCGTGCGGTATTGCGCACCGCGGCGATTGCCGAAGCGGCGGGCATCGGCCTGTACGGCGGCACCATGCTCGAAGGCGGTATCGGCACCCTGGCCTCGGCCCATGCCTTTCTCACCTTGAACAAACTGGCGTGGGACACCGAGCTGTTCGGCCCGCTGCTGCTCACCGAAGACATCCTCGCCGAGCCGCTGGTGTACCGCGATTTCCACCTGCATGTCTCCACCGCTCCGGGCCTGGGCCTGGCCATCGATGAAGAGCGCCTGACGTTCTTCCGTCGCGACAAATAACCCGAGGACACTTGCGATGTTGTTCCACGTAAAAATGACCGTGAACCTGCCCGTCGACATGAACCCCGAGCACGCTGCCGGCCTCAAGGCTGAAGAAAAAGCCTTCTCCCAGCGGCTGCAACAAGAGGGCAAATGGCGCCACCTGTGGCGCATCGCCGGGCTGTATGCCAACTACAGCGTGTTCGATGTCGACAGCGTGCAGGAACTGCATGACCTGTTGATGCAACTGCCGCTTTATCCTTACATGGCCATCGAAGTGAATGCCCTGTGCCGGCATCCATCGTCGATCCGTGAGGATGATCGCTGAGTCTGTTTTTTCACCTAATAATTACAAGATGAGGATTGCACCATGTCCATCCGACTTTCCCAGACTGCTCACGCCCAACAGTTTCTCGAAGAAGCCAGCGGCAACCTGAACGACGGCGGCAACCCACGGGCCAAGGCGCTGATCTACCGGATCCTGCGGGACACGGTGAACATCATCGAAGACCTGGAAGTGACCCCGGAAGAGTTCTGGAAGGCGGTCAACTACCTCAACGAACTGGGCAAGAACCAGGAAGCCGGGTTACTCGCGGCCGGCTTGGGCCTGGAGCATTACCTGGACATGCTGATGGACGCGGCAGACGAAGAAGCCGGCAAGTCCGGCGGCACCCCGCGCACCATCGAAGGCCCGCTGTATGTGGCCGGGGCGCCGCTGTCCAAGTTTGAAGCGCGGCTGGATGACGGGCAGGACCCGGGCGTGCCGCTGTTCATGCAAGGCCAGGTGCGCGACACGAACGGCAAGCCGCTGGCGGGGGCGATTGTCGACGTGTGGCAGGCCAATACCGGCGGCACGTATTCGTGGTTTGACGGCACGCAGTCGGAGTTCAACCTGCGTCGGCGGATCGAGACCGATGCCCAGGGCAACTACCGTTTCCGCAGCATCGTACCGTCCGGGTATGGCTGCCCGCCGACCGGTCCGACCCAGCAGTTGCTGGACCAGTTGGGGCGCCATGGCCAGCGGCCTGCGCATATCCACTTCTTCATCTCGGCGCCGGGCCATCGGCACCTGACGACGCAGATCAACCTGTCGGATGATCCGTACCTGCATGATGATTTTGCCTATGCGACGCGGGACGAGTTGATCGCCGAGATTCGTTTCAGCGAGGACGCAAACCTGGCGAAAGAGTTTGGGGTGGAAGGGCAGTTCGCGCAGATTGATTTTGACTTTGAGTTGCAGCCGGCGGCGGCGCCGGTGGAGCAGAAACGTATGCAGCGAGTGCGCGCGCTCGAAGACTGAACGCGGTAA
>NZ_JAXCIS010000212.1:0-25619 GCF_034044025.1 Pseudomonas sp. SED1 | reverse complement strand
GGGAGCGCTGCGCACTCCAGCGGGAGCAAGCTCCCTCGCCACGATTAGCTCGATCTAGTACGCCTCCACCGCCCAGCGCACTTTCAGCAGCGCCTCGCGCAACACATCCCGGTCCACCGACCCCAGCGCCACTCGCAAGGCATGGGGCACGTGGGCCGAGACGGCAAACGGCTCGGCGGTGGACACCGAGATATTTTCCCGTGCCAGCTCCATGGTGATCTGGTCGGCGCGGGCATCTTCCGGCAAGGGCAGCCACAGAAAATACGAAGACGGATGGCGGATCACATTCAACCCTGCCAACACCTCATCGGCCACCGCCTGGCGCGCCTGGGCGTCTTCACGCTTTTGCGCTTCCAGCTGCAGCACCGTGCCGTCGTCGATCCACGCGGCAGCCACCGCAGTCATCACCCCCGGGGTGTTCCAGGTGGTGGCCATGACCGTACGTTCCAGCGCCGCCATCCATTGCTGCGGAGCCGCGACGAAGCCCACCCGCAGGCCAGTGGCAACGCTCTTGGACAGCCCCGACACATACACCGTGCGCTCCGGTGCCAGCTCGGCCACAGGCGGCGGCGCGTCCTCGGCTAAAAACGCGTAGGCCGCGTCCTCGATCAGGATCAAATCATGCTGGCGGGCAATCGCCACCAGGTGCTCGCGCTGCTCCAAGCTCATCACCCAACCCAACGGGTTATGCAGGGTCGGCATGCTGTACACGGCGCGTACCGGGCGCCGGGCGCAGAGTTTTTCAAGAAAGACCAAGTCGGGGCCCGTCGCGGTCACCGGGATTGCAACGATTTCCAGGTGCAACGTCTCGGCCAGCACCTTGAACCCGGAATAGGTCAATGCATCTACCGCCACCACATCGCCGGGCTTGAGCAGCGACATCATGGTCACCGCCAGCCCGTGCTGGGCACCGCTGACGATCAGTACCTGCTCGGCCTGCACCGTCAACCCACGACTCGCCAGGTGGCGCGCCACCGCCGCCCGTTCGTGCAACCGGCCGGCGTGGGGCTGGTAGCGCAGCAGGGCCGACAGGTCGCCGGACAGCGCCAACTGACGCAACGCAGTGCGCAGCAGGTCGGTCTGGCCCGGCAGCGACGGGTAGTTGAAATTGAGGTCGATCATGCCCGCCGCCACCGCGATCTGGCCGATGCCCTGCCCCGGCGACAACGCGATTTCCCGCACAAAGGTCCCGCGCCCGGTTTCACCGCTGACCAGGCCCATGGCCTCAAGTTCGGTGTACACCCGGCTGGCCGTGACCAGCGCCAGGCCGTGGCTGGCGGCCAATTGGCGGTGCGTCGGCAAACGGGTGCCCGCCGCCAGGGTGCCGGAGCGGATATCCCGGGCGAAGCTGTCCACCAGTGTCTTGTAGCGGGCGCGGGGCATAGGCGATGTATCCATGACAATTTTTTGATTGTCTCAATGGTGAATCATAGGATGCGGGAGACGCAACTTATCCTTATTGAGCCCGACACCCATGGAACGCACCACCCACCTGAACACCCAGGAAAACAACGCCAGCGGCTGGATCAATGGCTTGATCGGCGTGGTGATCTTCAGCGGCTCACTGCCCGCCACGCGCCTGGCGGTGCTGGAGTTTGATCCGGTGTTCCTGACCGTCGCCCGCGCCACCATCGCCGCCTTGCTCGGCCTGTGCCTGCTCTGGTTGTTCAAAGAAAGGCGCCCGACCCGTAGCCAATTGTTGCCCTTGGCGATTGTCGCGCTGGGCGTGGTGATCGGCTTCCCGCTACTCACCGCCCTGGCCTTGCAGTACGTCACCAGCGCCCACTCCATCGTGTTTGTCGGCCTGCTGCCGCTGACCACCGCCGTGTTCGGCGTGGTGCGTGGCGGCGAGCGGCCCAAGCCGGTGTTCTGGCTGTTTTCGATCCTGGGCAGCCTGCTGGTGGTGGGCTACGCCATCGCCCAGGGCCTGAGCGCCGCGCCCGCCGGGGATTTGCTGATGCTGCTGGCGATACTGGCGTGCGGCCTGGGTTATGCCGAAGGGGCCAAACTTTCGCGCACCCTGGGTGGCTGGCAGGTGATCTGCTGGGCGCTGGTGATCTCGCTGCCGATTGTGGCCCCTCTGACGGCGATCCTCGCGCCAAGCTCTTTCGTTAACATCAGCCTGCCGGCCTGGCTGAGCCTGGCCTATGTGTCGCTGTTCAGCATGCTGATCGGGTTTGTGTTCTGGTACCGCGGGCTGGCTCAGGGCGGCATCGCCGCCGTCGGGCAATTGCAGTTGCTGCAACCGTTTTTCGGCCTGGCACTGGCAGCCACGCTGCTGCATGAACCGGTGAGCCTGGGCATGCTGGTGGTGACGGTCGCAGTGATTGCCTGTGTGGCCGGGGCCAAGAAGTTTGCCCGCTAGCCATCAGCGCTCAGGCGCAACCATCTTGAACTTGATGACAATCGCATTGGACACCACGCTGTCCGCCCACTCCCCTGCGCCGATCCTGAAGTCGTCGCGCTTAAGCACCAACTCGCCATCGAACACACCAATGCCGCTCTGCTCCTTGAGCGCCACCTTGACCTCCACCGGCCGGGTCTGGCCCTTGAGGGTCAGGTTGCCGCTGAACAGGTAGCGGTTGCCACCCAGGTCAGTGATGTGGGTCGAGGTAAAGATGCCCACCGGGTAAGTCGTCATGTCGAACCAGCCGGGCTTGGGCAGTTCGGTGTTGGCGTCGTCGCTGCCGGCATTGATGCTCGGCAGCTGGATGGTCAGTACGGTGCTGGCGGCGGCCGGGTTTTGCGTGTCGAAATTCAGGGTCGCCGAATAGCTGCCAAACGTGCCGTACACCTGCTGGCCCATCTGGTCATAGGTGAAGCTGAGGGTGCTGGCCGCCGGATTCACGTCGGTGTATTCCACGGCATACGCGTTGGACAAGGTGCCGAGGGTAAGGAGGGCCGCTAGCAATCGAGGTTTCATGGGATTCTCAACCGGGAATGAACACGCTGTGCACTGCTAACAGCGTAGGTGCTGGATTTATTCACGTGCCTGGCATTAGGCTCGTGCCCCGACGGAACTCAAACAACAAGGAGCCACGATGCCCGCGCTTTCCCTGCAAGACACCACCGCCCCCGAAGGCGTCTGTTATGGCTGCGGCAGCCGCAACCCCCACGGGCTGCACATCAAGAGCCGCTGGGACGCCGACGGCATCCACGTGATCGCCGAGCACCAACCCGACGCCCAATACTGCGGCTGGCCAGACCTGGTCTACGGCGGCTTGATCGCAATGCTGGTGGACTGTCACTCGAACTGGACCGCCATGGCCTACCACTACCGGGCCGAGCAACGCGAACCCGGCAGCCTGCCGCGTATCGACTGCGTGACCGGCAACCTCGGGATCAAATTCATCAAGCCGACCCCGATGGGCGTACCGCTGACCTTGCGCGCAAAAGTCGAAGGTGACGTGGGCCGCAAAAGCCGCGTGGTGTGTGAGGTGTACGCCGATGGCGTGCTGACGGCCATTGGCGATTCGGTCTTCGTGCGGGTCGACACCGGGCAGTTGGCCGCCGCAGCCCATGGCCGGGAAGCCTGATACTGGTCTACATTCAGTCCCACCGCTAATCGAGGACGCTACCGATGACTCGCCTGACCGCCAAAGATTTCGCCCCTGAACTGCTGGAGCTTTACGACGGCTACGCCCACGGCAAGATCAACCGCCGGGAGTTTCTCGACCGCGCGGCGCTGTTCACCTTTGGCGGGCTGACGGCCTCGGCCCTGCTCGCCGCCCTGAGCCCCAACTACGCCCTGGCCGAGCAGGTGAAATTCACCGACCCGGAGATCGTCGCCGACTACATCACCTACCCGTCACCCAAGGGCAACGGCACGGTGCGCGGCTACCTGGTACGCCCGGCCAAGGCCAGCGGCAAGGGGCCGGCGGTGGTGGTGGTGCATGAGAACCGTGGGTTGAACCCGTATATCGAAGACGTCGCCCGCCGGTTGGCCAAGGCCGGATTCATTGCCCTGGCGCCGGATGGCTTGACCTCGGTGGGCGGCTATCCCGGCAACGATGAGAAAGGTGTGGAGCTGCAGCAGAAAGTCGATCCCGAAAAGCTGATGAACGACTTTTTCGCGGCCATCGAATGGTTGATGCACCACGATGCCAGCACCGGCAAGGTGGGCATTACCGGGTTCTGTTATGGCGGCGGCGTGACCAATGCGGCGGCGGTGGCTTATCCGGAATTGGGTGCGGCGGTGTCGTTTTATGGGCGCCAGCCGGAAGCCAAGGACGTGCCACGCATCAAGGCGCCGATCATGTTGCATTACGGTGAGCTGGATACACGGATCAATGAGGGCTGGCCGGCGTATGAGAAGGCGCTGAAGGCGGCCGGTACGACGTATGAGGCGTTTATCTACAAGGGCGCCAATCACGGCTTCCACAATGATTCGACGCCGAGGTATGACGAGGCGGCGGCGAATCTGGCGTGGGAGCGGACCTTGAGTTGGTTCCGCAAATACCTGGCCTGATGCCAACCTCATTGTAGGAGCGAGCTTGCTCGCGAAGAACGTCAACGATAACGCAGCGCATCGGGTTTATCGCAGCGCTCTCGGGTTTTTCGCGAGCAAGCTCGCTCCTACAGTGGGATCGTCATCAGTGCTCCAGCGCATACCGCCGACAGTGGTTGAGATACCCTTCCTCATGGTTCCCCACCAACTGCACCACACTGGTCCACAACCACGACGGCGCATCCAGCTGCTTCGACCGGTTCTCCTGCAACACCGCCATCCAGTCCTTGCGCGTATCCCGGTCCATCTGCCGTGCATGCGCCACGCCGACCACCCGCGCCAGGTACCCGGCCGCGTGCATTGCATCAATCTCGCTCAACTCATCCAGTTCCAGCTTCATGTCCTGGGGCAACAACTCGCGGACAAAAAACCCGTGATCCAGAAACCGCGTCGCCAGCATCCGCTCCCCCAACGCCGGTGACAGGTGCCTGGCGCCCTCCACCACTCGCCGACCATTGTCCCGGGGCATCTTCGCCCGTGCCGCGCGCGGTGCCGCCGCACCCACCGCTTGCTTGATATCGAGCAGGCAGTATTCCTGATCGTCCTGGTTCCCTACCCCCAACAACACCGCATACCGCAACAACCCAAGGGAGCTGCAACCCTTGACCCAGTAAGCGGAATCCAGCAGCTCGACCTGGTCATCGTTGGACCGGCCTTTAAGCGAAGTCACCAGCCGGTGGATCTCATCCGAGGCGCACAACGTTTCAAGGGCCGACTTTTCCGCCCGCGACAACGACCAGAAATGCTTACCCATCGGAATCGTCGGCCGGGTGTTTTCGATACGTTCGCGGGCCAGGTTCTTCCAGGTGCGTTCCACCGCACTGCGCATCCCGGCCTTGACCTGGGATGGACGCGGCGGTGCCTCGTCGGACTTGTCCTTAAACGCCTGCGCGTAGCCCACCATCATCTCTTCAAGCATGCGGGCGGTGGTCACCCCCGGCAGATCCGAACCCCGGGCAGCAGTGGCCAGGGACAGCGCCAAGCGCACCAAGTCATGGGTCGGGTTACCGATCACCGCCTGGTCCAGGTCACGGATATGCATGTCGATCCGGCCTTTGGTATCGCCCGTGGGCCCGAGGTTGCCGGCATGGCAGTCGCCGCAGATCCAGATCGCCGGCCCATGGGGCAAGCGCCGCCCGCGCTGGCTGTGCAGCCACTCATAAAACTGAACCGTACTGCCCCGCACGTAGGCGTGGGCGGAGCGCGCCATCTTCAGGTTGCGCAGTTGTGTGAGGTGGGGCATTCGCGAAGAGGGACGCGGCGTTTTCATAGAGGTACTCGTCGTGGAGATACGGTAGAGGCTGGGCCGCGACAAATGTTTCATTTTGTTTCAGAGGTTTCTATTAGCGAGCCACACCGACCCCATCGCTACCGGGGTTACACTTGGCGTCGGCGCGCTGCGGTGATTGTTTTCGCTGCGCACGCGCCTTAACACTGGCACCGCCGCCTTCTCCGATGTTTTGCCACCTTCAAGGAGCTTCCCGATGTTTGAACAGGCCAGCTGGCTCAATCAACCCCAGCACTGGAGCCGAGAAGGCGAGCGTCTCAAGGTCCGCACCGACGCCAGTACCGATTTCTGGCGTGAAACCCACTATGGTTTTGTTCGCGATAACGGGCATTTCCTGTTTGTCGAAACCGACGGCGACTTTACCGCTCAGGTCAAAATCCACAGTGAATTCACCCATCTGTATGACCAGGCCGGGTTGATGGTACGAGTGGATGAAGCGCACTGGGTGAAGATCGGTGCGGAACTGTCCGACGGCGCGACGCTGCTGAGCAGCGTATTGACCGATGGCGTGTCGGACTGGGCTACCGGCGTGTTCCCGGGTGATCCCGAAGCCTTCTGGATTCGCGTCACCGTGGCCAAGGGTGTATTGCGCGTGCAGGTATCAGTGGATGGTACGAGCCGGCCGTTGGTGCGCCTGGCGCCGTTCCCGGTGGCGCAGTCGTATCAGGTCGGGCCTTACTGCTGCACGCCAGAGCGCGGTGGGCTGGACGTGGAGTTTTCCGAACTGCGGGTGGGTGCGCCCAACGGTAAATCCCTGCACGACCTGTCCTGACTAACGCCGGCTGCTCGCCACTTCGCGCAACCAGGCCTTGAACGCCAGCATCGCCGGTGTCTCGGCTCGCGACTGCAAGCGCGTCAGCCAATAACTGCCGGTGGTGATGCCCACCTCAAACGGCTGCCGGATCACGTCCGTCGCCAACTGCCGGCTGAACATCATCGCCGGTGCCAGGGCCACGCCCGCCCCTTGCAGCGCCGCCTCCATCATCGCCAGGGATGAATCAAACACAATGCTGCGCGGCACCAGCGTATCGGCTGGCAAGCCGGCGGCCTGGAACCATTGCGTCCACTCATCCGCGCGGTAGGAGCGCAGCAACGTGTGCTTCAACAGGTCCGCCGGCGTCTGCAATTGCCGAGCGAGTTGCGGCACGCACAACACCGTCAGCGGCGCTTCCAGCAACTGGCACGCCTCGGTGCCGTGCCACGCGCCGGCACCAAAACGAATCGCGTAATCCAGGCCTTCGGCAGCCACATCGACCCGGTTGTTGTTGGTGGACAGGCGCAAGTCGATAAACGGGTAGCGCGCCTGGAAGTCCGCAAGCCGCGGCAACAGCCAGCCCACCGCAAAGGTGCCCACCGCGCCTACCGTCAAGACTTCGCGGTAATGCCCAGCTTCAAACTGGCCTAAGGTTTGAGCTATGCGGTCGAAGGATTCCCGCAGCACCGGCAGCAATGTCTCGCCTTCGCTGGTGAGCATCAGGCCCCGGGGCAAGCGTTTGAACAGCGTGACATTGAGCTGCGCCTCCAGGCTTTTGACCTGGTGACTGACCGCCGCCTGGGTGACGCACAACTCAATCGCCGCCCGGGTAAAACTCAAATGCCGCGCGGAAACCTCGAAGGCCCGCAGCGCGTTGAGAGGCAAATGGGAACGGAGCATGGCTTGACCCTAATTTTTCTAATGGCTGTTGCGAGATATCATCGTTTGCCGCCGGATCACAAACTGCCTAAATTTGCGGCGCCTGCGCAGGCAACGGTATTCACCCGATCACCTTCATGGAAGTCACGTCATCATGTACCCATCCATTTTCCCAACCGTGCGCAACACCACGATATTCGCCCTATTGCTCGGCGCCGGCAACTGCATGGCCGCCACCGATATTCGCCAGGTGGTCGACAGTACCGTCGAACCCCTGATGCAGCAACAGGACATCGCCGGCCTGTCGGTCGCGGTGATACAGAACGGCAAGGCGCAATACTTTAACTACGGCGTCGCCAACAAGGACAGCCAGCAGCCGGTCACCGAAAACACCCTGTTTGAAATCGGCTCGGTGAGCAAGACCTTCACCGCCACCCTCGCAGGCTATGCCCTGGCCAACGGCAAGCTGAAGCTGTCAGACCCGGCCAGCCAGTACCTGCCGGCATTGCGCGGCGACAAGTTTGACCACATCAGCCTGCTCAACCTCGGCACCTACACTGCGGGTGGCTTGCCGCTGCAATTCCCCGAAGAGTCCGATAACACCGGCAAGATGATCAGCTACTACCAGCACTGGAAACCGGCTTTCGCCCCCGGCACCCAGCGCCTCTACTCCAACCCGAGTATCGGCCTGTTCGGCCACCTGGCGGCGCAAAGCCTGGGCCAGCCGTTTAACCGCGTGATGGAGCAGACCGTGCTGCCGAAACTCGGCCTCAAGCACACCTTTATCAGCGTTCCCGAGACGCAAATGAGCCTGTACGCCCAGGGTTACGACAAGGCCGGCAAACCGGTGCGCGTCAGTCCTGGCGCCCTGGACGCCGAGGCCTACGGCATCAAGACCAGCACTTCGGACCTGATTCACTACGTTGAAGTGAACATGCACCCGTCGAAGCTGGAAAAGCCGCTGCAACAGGCGATTGCCGCGACCCACACCGGGTACTACACGGTTGATGGCATGACCCAAGGCCTCGGCTGGGAGATGTACCCCTACCCGATCAAAGTGGATGCCCTGGTGGAAGGCAACTCGACACAAATGGCCATGGAGCCCCACAAGGTCAATTGGCTGACACCACCGCAGGCACCCCACGCCGACACGCTGGTGAACAAGACCGGCTCGACCGGTGGCTTTGGGGCGTACGTGGCCTACGTACCGAGTAGAGACCTGGGGGTGGTGATCCTGGCAAACAAAAACTACCCGAATGCCGAACGGGTGAAGGCGGCCCATACGATCCTGAGTGCGATGGACCAATAGCGTCTCCCCTGTAGGAGCGAGCTTGCTCGCGAAAAACCGTCAAACAACGCGTTCATCCAGGACGCACGCGTCATCGTTGACGACCATCGCGAGCAAGCTCGCTCCTACAGAAAGCCACAGGTGCTTACATCCCCAACCAGTGCGGCAAGGCCAGGGAGATGAACGGCAGGTAGGTCACCATGATCAGGAACACCAGCAAAATCATCAGCCACGGCAACGCCGCGCGGATGGTCTGCCCCAGCGTCAGCCCGGTCACCGCCGAGGTCACAAACAGATTCAGCCCCACCGGTGGATGCACCAGGCCAATCTCCATGTTGACCACCATCACAATCCCCAGGTGAATCGGGTCGATCCCCAGCTTCATCGCAATCGGGAAGAAGATCGGCGCCAGGATCAGCACGATCGCCGACGGCTCCATAAAGCTGCCCGCCACCAACAACACCACGTTGACCATGATCAAAAAGCCAATCGGCGTCAGGCCTTCGGAGATCACCCACGCGGTGATTTCCTGGGGGATTTGCTCTGTGGTCAGCACGTGAGCAAAGAGCATGGCGTTGGCGATGATAAACATCAGCATGATCGCCAGGCGCCCGGACTCCAGCAGCACCTTGGGGCAATCCTTGATCTTCATGTCCTTGTAGACGAACAGCGCGACAAACGCCGAGTACACCGCCGCCACCGCCGCTGCTTCGGTCGGGGTGAACATGCCGCTGTAGATGCCGCCAAGGATGATCACCAACAGCAACAAGCCCCAGAATGCCCGGCGCGCGCAGGTCAGCCACTCGCGAAAGGTCGCCCGAGGCTGGGCCGGCAGCTTCTTGATGCGCGCGACGATGTAGATCGCGACCATCAACATCAAGCCCAGCAGCAGGCCAGGAATCACCCCGGCCATAAACAGCTTGCCTACCGACGTTTCAGTCGCCGCCGAGTACACCACCATCACAATCGACGGCGGAATCAGGATGCCCAGGGTACCGGCGTTGCAGATGATCCCGGCGCCGAATTCCTTCGGATAGCCCGAGCGCACCATGCCCGCCACGGCAATCGAACCCACCGCCGCCACGGTTGCAGGCGATGAGCCCGACAGCGCGGCAAACAGCATGCACGCCAACACCGCCGCAATTGCCAGGCCGCCACGGATATGCCCGACGCAGGCGTTGGCAAAGTCGATCAACCGTTGCGCCACGCCGCCGGTGGTCATGAACGCACCCGACAACAGGAAGAACGGAATCGCCAGGAAGGTGTAGGCGTCCGAGGTTTCAAACAGCTTGATCGCCAGGGAACTCACCGAGTCCGGGCTGAACATCAGGATCGACACCGCGCCCGACAACCCCAGGGAAATCGCGATAGGTACACCGAGGAACATGAACACGAACAGCAGCAAAAACAAACACAGAACGGCCATCAGTGACGCTCCTCATGGCTGCCGGCCAACTTGCTGGCTTCACCGGCTTCGTCGGCCAGGCCCAGCCCGGTTTGGCGGTGGGTGAAGATGCGGTAGAAAATTTCCAGGTAGCGGATGAACACGAAGGCAAAACCGACGGGCACAATCACCACGATGTCGCCGACGTCGATGCCGAACTTGTCGAGGTCTTCGGCGCCGATGCCGGCGGTCATCACCGCGCTCAGCCACTTGTAGCTGGCGACCATGAACAACCCGGCGTAGGCCAGGCAGCACAGGCAGGCGAGCATGCCCAGCAGGCGCTGCACACGGCGCGGGGTCAGCTTGACCAAGGCGTCTACGCCGAGGTGGCCGGCGGTGCGTACGCCGTAGGAAATACCGAAGAAAATCAGCCAGCCGAACATGGCCTTGGTCAGCGCCACGCTCCAGGTCATGTCCTGGGCCCAGCCCATGGTGTGGTCACCCAGGGCGTTGAAGAAACCGCTGCTCCACGCCCACTTATCAGCGAGGGCAAAGAACAGGGTGTAGATGTTGTTGAGCATGACGTAGACAAAAGTCACCAGGGTCATGGCGGCCAGCAGGATGGCGATAAAGCCTTCCTCCAGGTGCTCCCAGATGCGCCTTAGCGTTTGCATGGCAAAACCTCGCGAAACTGGACGGGGATATTCACGACAAGTCACTGACGAAACCGGATCAATGTGGGAGCTGGCTTGCCTGCGATGCGGGCAACTCGGCCTTTCAGGAACACCGAGGTGATGCCATCGCGGGCAAGCCCGCTCCCACAGAAGTCGGGTTTTCGTCAGCAATCAATTACTGGTTCGACGCGTCGGCCGCCTTGATCAGGTCAGCGCCGATTTCACCTTCGAACTTCTGCCACACCGGGCGCATGGCTTCGCGCCAGAGCTGGCGTTGCTCGGGGGTCAGTTCGATGATTTCGCTGGTCTTCGCGTCGATGATCTTCTGCTTGGCCGACTGGTTCAGCGCTTCGGCCTGCTTGTTCACCTCGACGGTGACTTCAACCATGACCTGGTCGAGGGTGGTGCGCACATCCGGCGGCAGGCCGTTCCAGAACTTGGCGTTGGTGATCACCATGTAGTCGATCAGGCCATGGTTGGATTCGGTGAAGTACTTCTGCACTTCGTTGACCTTCTGGCTTTCATAGTTCGACCAGGTGTTCTCGGTGCCGTTGACGGTGCCGGTCTGCAAGCCTTGGTAAACCTCGGCGAAGCTCATCTTGCGCGGGTTGGCGCGGATCGCCTTGAACTGCTCTTCCAGCACGCTGGAGGCCTGCACGCGGAACTTCAGGCCACGGGCATCCTTGGGCTCACGCAATGCCTTGTTCGATGACAGTTGCTTGAGGCCGTTGTGCCAATAGGCCAGGCCGAGGATGTTCTTGTCTTGCATGGAGGTCAGCAACGCCTTGCCCTGGGCGGCCTGGAAACGGTCCACCGCCGCCAGGTCGTTGAACAGGAACGGCAGGTCGTAGATCTGTACTTGCTTGGTGTATTGCTCAAACTTGGCCAGGGATGGCGCCAGCATCTGCACGTCGCCCAGCAGCAGCGCTTCCATTTCCTTGCCGTCGCCGAACAGTGAGGAGTTGGGGTACACCTCGACTTTCACCCGACCGGGCAGGCGCTCTTCAGCGAGCTTCTTGAACAGCAATGCGCCCTGGCCTTTCGGGGTGTTTTCAGCGACGACGTGGGCGAACTTGATCACAATGGGGTCGGCCGCCTGGGCCAGGCCCGCGGCAAACAAGGTGGCGGCGCAGAACAGCGCCCGAGAAAGCTTGAGCATGGAAAATCACCTTCTTATTGTTGTGTTATAGGGCAAGGTGCCTGATGTCACGCGTATAGAGAATTTCGAATTTTAGATACCTGCGTTCGGCGTGGACGAACGCCGACTTCTCAAATAACAGAGATCCAATGTGGGAGCGGGCTTGCTCGCGAAAGCGGTGTGCCAGTCACCAGATGCACTGGCTGACCCACCGCTTTCGCGAGCAAGTCGAACCGTCGCACCGCCGCTCCCACATTTCTACGGTTGCGCGGCTAATAATCGTTGGGCCCGCAGCAGCACCGGCGCATCCACCATTTGTCCATCCAGTTGATAGGCCCCTGCCCCATGGGCACCGGCGTCCACCACCCGTTTGGCCCACGCTAGGTCTTCGGTGCTGGGGGCCAACGCCTGGTGAATCACCGCCACTTGCTTGGGATGGATACACAGCGCGCCGGCAAAGCCCATTTCATAGGCATGCCGAATCGCGCGGCGCAGGCCTTCGGGGTCGTCGATGGCCGGGTGCACGCCGTCCAGCGGCGCCACCAGCCCGGCAGCGCGGGAATGCACGATCAAGGCAAGGCGGGCCTGGTCCAGGGCAAATTGCGCTGCCGGGGAGCCGCTGCTCAGGTTCAAGTCCAGCGCCAGGTCCAGGCCGCCGAACGACAAGCGCTCCACCAACGGTGCATGGGCGATTTCCGCCACCGCCAGCAAGCCTCGCGCACTTTCGATAATCGGCCAGATGGCCTTGCCCGTTGCCGCCACCACGGCCACCTGGGCCGCGCTTTCAACCTTGGGCAGCAACACTCCCGCCACTCCCGCGTGGGCCTGACAGAACGCCACATCGGCGAAATGCTCCGGGTGCTCCGGCGCATTGATCCGCACCCATACCCGCGCTGCCGGCGTCGCCTGCAAAAACACCCCGAGGTTGTCCCGGGCCTGGCGCTTGAGCGGCTCTTCCACCGCGTCTTCAAAATCCACAATCACCGCATCGGCGCCACTGGCCAAGGCCTTGGTAAAACGTTCCGGCCGGCTGCCCGGTACAAACAGCGCAGAGCGCACAAGAGAAGTTGGCATCGCTCAATTCCTTATCAGATAACGCCGCGTGCACGCAGGCTGTCGATGGCTTCAGCGGAGTAACCCAACTGGTCCAGAATTCCCTGGCTGTGCTGCCCCAGCCCCGGCACCGCGTCCATGCGCGGGGTAAACGCGGCATTGCGCGCCGGCGGCAGCAACGACGGCAACTTGCCCGCCGGGCTGTCGACTTCCCGCCAGCTGTTGCGGGCCTTGAGCTGCGGGTGGTCCCACACGCCTTGCATATCGTTGACCCGGGCGCTGGCGATTTGCGCGTCTTCCAGGCGTTGGATCACGGCTTCGGCACTCAGCTGCGCGAAGCTGTCGACGATGATCTGGCGCAGCACGTCGCGGTTTTCCGAGCGCTTGAAGTTGGCCGAGAAACGCTCGTCGGTGGCCAGCTCGGGCGTGAGCAGCACCTTGTCGCAAAACGCCGCCCACTCCCGTTCGTTCTGCAAACCGAGCATCACCGTGCCGCCGTCGCCGGTGGGAAACGGCCCATAGGGGTAGATCGTGGAATGCGCCGCACCTGCGCGCGGTGGCTGGGGCGCGCCGTCGAAGGCGTAATACATCGGGTAGCCCATCCACTCCACCAGGCTTTCCAGCATGCTGACGTCAATGCGACTGCCCTGCCCGGTCTTGCCCCGCAGCAGCAGCGCCGAGAGGATGCCGCTGTAGGCATACATCCCGGCGGAGATATCGGCGATGGAACAACCGGCCTTGGCCATCTGGTCCTCGCCCGGGCCGCCGGTAACCGAGAGAAAGCCGCCTTCACTCTGGATCAGCAGGTCGTAGGCTTTCTTTTTCTCGTAAGGTCCGCCTTCGCCATAGCCGGAGATGTCGCAGACGATCAGGCGCGGGAAGCGCTCATGCAGTGCTTCGAATGACAGGCCCATGCGCGCCGCAGCGCCCGGTGCCAGGTTCTGCACCAGCACGTCGGCGTCGGCCAGCAGGGTTTCCAGGATGTCTCCGGCATCGTCGTGCTTGAGGTCCAGGGTCAGGCTTTCCTTGGAGCGGTTGGTCCACACGAAATGCGAGGCCAGGCCGCGCACGCGCTCGTCGTAGCCTCGGGCAAAGTCACCGGCCCCCGGGCGTTCGATCTTGATCACACGGGCGCCCAGGTCGGCCAACTGGCGGGTGCAAAACGGTGCGGCAATCGCGTGTTCCAGGCTGACGACGGTGATGCCGTCCAGCGGTCGTTGATTAGCAGTCATGACGATTCCTTAAAGCCAGTGAGCCAGGGACACGGCGTTGCGTAGGTCCCAGACCTTTTCGATCAGCCCAGTGGTTTGCGCGGGCGTGCGGGCGCCGCTGAATTGGGTCAGGCGCTGGAATTTGTCGGCCAGCTCTGCACGGTTCAGGGTGTTGCCGGGATCGCCCTTGGGCTCGTCGATGGCGCCGTGCAGCACGCGGCCGTCGACCGTGGTGACAATCACCCGGCCCAGCCAGCGCTGGGGATAGGCCCCGTCGACCTCGGCGTCGAGGGTCATGCTGACCTTTTCACGAAACGCCGCCACGTCTGCGTCGTTGAGCGCCAGTTCATGAAATTCAGTCAGCCCGGCCTTGCCGTGCACGGCAATCAACCCCAGCACGGTGCCCATGGAAAACTTGGCCTGGTGCACGGTCTGCGGCAGCGTTACCCGGCCCAATACGTCGATGGCACCTTGGTGAACGCGGGTTTCCACACGGGTGATGTGCTCATGGCTGATGCCCTCGCGCTGCATCAGGTCCAGCAGCGCATCGGCGGCCGGATGGGTGTGGCGGCACGAAGCGTGGAACTTGAACGAGGTTTCCAGCAGCGCCCAACGGCTTCCGAGGCGATCCGACAGTTTGCTTGGGTCTGCGTCGGTGGACATGCCGGCCGCCATCCCCTGATCACCTTCCAGAATATTGCGCGCACCGGTCAGCCCATCCGCCGTCAAATACGCTGCCAACAAACCGTCGGCGGCTGCCTTGGCGGTGTGCAGTTGCTTGGAGTCGGCGGCATCCCGCAGGAACTCCCAAAGACCGGCCGCCTGAGTGCCGGCGCTGCCCAGCAGGTTGATGAATTGCTCTTGATTGAAGTCGAGCAATTTACCCACCGCGACAGCCGCCGCGAGGGTGCCGACGGTGGCCGTGGTGTGGAAGATTCGGTAGTGGGAACGGCCCATGAATTCGCCGATGCGAATCCCGGCTTCGTAACCGGCCACCGAAGCCAGCAGCAGCTCACGACCGGACTTGCCAAGGTCTTGCGCTGCCGCGAAGGCAGCCGGAAAGACCACGGTGGCCGGGTGCAAGACTGAGCTGTTGTGCAAGTCATCCTGCTCCACCAGGTGCGACGACGCGCCGTTCACCAGCGCGGCGAAATAGGCACTGCTGCTTCCCCCATTGACGATGATCTGCGCCGGGCCATTGGCCGGGCCCATCGTGCGGGCATAACGCTCGAACAGCGGAATCGGATGCGCACCTTGGCTGGCCAGCGCCGAGGCGAGCCAGTCAAGGAACAGGTCTTCGGTGCGGGCGAGGACGTCGTCCGGCAGTTGCTCGTAATTCAGCTCGGCGAGGAACCGGCACAGCGCTTGGGTATGGCTCATGGTCGGGCCCTCAGAAGCTGCGTGGCAGTTCGAGCAAATGCTCGGCCACATAGGACAGGATCAGGTTGGTGGAGATCGGCGCGACCTGGTACAGGCGGGTCTCGCGGAACTTGCGCTCCACGTCGTATTCACAGGCAAACCCGAAGCCGCCGTGGGTTTGCAGGCAGGCGTTGGCGGCTTCCCAGGAAGCCTTGGCCGCCAGGTACTTGGCCATGTTCGCGCTGGCCCCGGCGTTGGCGCCGCTGTCGTATTCCTCACAGGCACGCCAGCGCATCAAGTCGGCCGCTTCGATCTCGATATGCGCTTCGGCAATCGGGAACTGCACGCCCTGGTTCTGCCCGATGGGCCGGCCAAACACCACGCGGTCACGGGCGTAGGCGCTGGCTTTCTCGATGAACCAGCGGCCGTCGCCGATGCACTCGGCGGCAATCAGGGTGCGTTCGGCGTTGAGGCCGTCGAGGATGTAGCGGAAGCCCTTGCCCTCCTCGCCAATCAGGCTGTCCAGCGGCAACTCCAGGTTGTCGAAGAACAGTTCGTTGGTCTCGTGGTTGACCATGTTGGCAATCGGCTGCACGGTCAGACCGTTGCCGATGGCTTCCCGCAGGTCCACCAGGAAGATCGACATGCCTTCGGATTTTTTCTTCACCTCCGCCAGCGGCGTGGTGCGGGCCAGCAGGATCATCAGGTCGGAATGCTGCACCCGCGAGATCCAGACTTTCTGGCCGTTGATCACGTACTTGTCGCCATGCTTGACGGCGGTGGTCTTGATTTTGGTGGTGTCAGTGCCGGTGGTGGGCTCGGTCACGGCCATCGACTGCAGGCGCAGTTCGCCGCTGGCGAGCTTTGGCAGGTAGAAGCTCTTTTGCGCTTCGCTGCCGTGGCGCAGCAAGGTGAACATGTTGTACATCTGGCCATGGACGGTGCCGGAGTTGCCGCCGCAGCGGTTCACTTCCTCAAGAATCACCGAGGCTTCCGCCAGTCCAAGCCCCGAGCCGCCGTAGGCTTCGGGGATCATTGCCGACAGCCAGCCGGCGTCGGTCAAGGCTTTGACGAAGGCTTCCGGAAAGCCCTTTTCTTCATCGACCTTGCGCCAGTAGGCGGCGTCGAATTCGGCACACAGTGCGCGGACGCCTTCGCGGATGGCATTCAGTTCTTCGTTGTCATTCGGGTTCATTAACGGCTCTCCGCCTGTTGTTCTTGGAGGTTTATTCGAAATGCAGTTCGGCGCGCTGGGCCAGGCCGTCAGCGTTGCCCGCCCACAGTTCGGCGACGCCCGACGCGGTGATGCGCCCACCGACTTCAAAGGGTTGCGGGGCAATCAATGGCCGCACGCCGCGATACGAGAAACGGCGCAACGTGGCCACAGGATTTGCGCGGCAAAATGCGCGCAGGCTCAAAGTGGCGATCAGCGGCCCGTGCACCACCAGCCCCGAATAACCTTCGGTGCCGGTGACATAGGGGTAGTCGTAGTGAATGCGGTGGCCGTTGAAGGTCACGGCGCTGTAGCGGAACAACAGGGTTGGCGTCGGGTCGACCGCTTCGCGCCAGTCACCTTCGGGTAATACATCACCGCAGCCCTGCTTGGGCGGCGTGGGTTCGCGATAGACGATGTCCTGTTCCTCGCGGATGGCCAGGCGGCCGTCCTGGGAGTAGTCGTGGCGTACGGTGACGAACAGCAGCGAGCCGGTGCGGCCGGTTTTTTCTTCCACTTGAGTGATGGTCGAAACGCGGGTGGCGGACTCACCGGCACGCAACCCATGGAAAAACTCGATACGCCCGCCGGCCCACATGCGATTGCGGTTATCCGCCGGCGGCAGGAACCCGCCACGGGCCGGATGGCCGTCACCGCCCAGGGCGGATTCGGGCAGCGGGTCCTGGAAAAAGCACCATTGCCACAAAGGCGGAACCGCCTCGCCATCTGCCGGTGCCGCTTCGCCAAAGGTGGCGGCGATGCGTTTGAGCAGGTTGTGGCTCAAGTGGTCGTGGGCTGTTTCGCTACGGCCGATCCAGTCTGTGGCGCTCATCAGGTGCATGTCCTCGGGCAGGGAATCTGAGCCGGATCATGCTGGGCCTTGGCCGTTCTGAGAATTTGCATTTCAATAAAGCAGCGTTCGGCTATGCTGAACGCCGCTGACCTGTCCGAACAGAACACAGCCCCAAAATTGGTGAGGAGGCTTTCTGTGGCGAGGGGGCTTGTCCCCCGTTGGAGTGCGAAGCGCTCCCGCTTTTTTTGGGCCCGCTACGCAGGCCAACGGGGGACAAGCCCCCTCGCCACAAGAGTTCGTCCACCTGGAGCCTTGCATGCACTTTGATCTGGCTGACTTACGCCTGTTTATCCATATCGCCGAATCCCCCAGCCTGACCCAGGGCGCCAAGCGCGCGTTCCTCTCGCCGGCCGCCGCCAGTGCGCGGATCAAGGCCCTGGAAGGCCAGCTCGACACACGCCTGCTGTACCGCGACAGCCGTGGCGTGGAAATCACCCCGGCGGGCGAACGGCTGTTGCACCACGCGCGGTTGATCATGCGGCAGGTGGATTACCTGAAGAGTGAGTTCACCCAATACGGCATCGATTCGGCCGGGCATATCCGCATTTTTGCCAACACCACCGCCGTGACCGAGTTTCTCCCGGAAGTGCTGGCTGGCTTTCTTTCAGCGCGTCCTGGCGTCACCGTGGACCTTCAGGAGCGGCTGTCACGGGACATCGTGCGAGGCGTGCTCGACGGTACCAGCGACATGGGCATCATAGCCGGGCCCGTGGAAGCATCGGGGCTACAGGTGCTGCATTTCAGCACCGACCACCTGGTGCTGACGGTACCCGTGGGGCATCCGCTGGCGAGCCTGCCTTCGGTGACGTTGGAGCAAACCCTCGCCTACCAGCATATCGGGTTGCATGACGGCAGCACGTTGCTGAGTTTCCTGTGTGAGCATGTGGAGCGGTTGGGCAAGCACCTGTCGTTGCGGATCCAGATGTCGAGTTTCGAGGCGATCTGCCGGATGGTCGAGGCTGGCGTCGGGATCGGCATCATTCCAGAGTCGGCGGCGGTGCGGCACAGCCGGACCATGCAGTTGGTGACGGTCAAGCTGGATGAAGTTTGGGCGGTACGCGAGCGCAGTATTCTGGTGCGGGAGCTGGAGGCGTTGCCCGGCACCATTCGTGCGTTGATAGCCACGTTGATGCCGCAGACGGTCAGTTAAGGGTGATATTGCGCTGGCTGCCATTGGCAACGTTGATATGGGACAGGCGGCCTTGTTCATCGAACAGCAGCCAGTCATCGCCCTGTTGACGCACATTGGCGTCATCGAGTGGCCACGTCCAAGCAGCGCAGAGACGGTCGCTGGCGCGGTGAATCATATGCCAACGGCTCTGGTTGTCTGCGACGGCATAATGGAACAGCAGCCACTCCGGCTCCAGATGGACGCTCACCGGGTATTCCTCGATCAGTTCGGCCGCGGCGCCCGGCAAACGATAGCCCCGGTGATTACCGGCAACGTTGACCACCAGAATCAGTTCCTCGGCGTACAGGTCCTTGATCCAGCACTCGGTGATCATGCTGACCGCGCAAAGCAACTGGTTGTGGTCCGGATTGATGGCCGGCACCACCTCGCGCCCCATCAGGCGCCGCTCCGGCAATCGGTAATGCCAGCGTTCGATGCCCACCCCCGGCACAGAAGAAAGCCATAAGTATTCATTGCACTCATCGCTCTGCAACAGATGGACCCGGCCAGGCAGATCACTCACGTGCCACAGGGTCGCAAACCCTCGATCAACATCCACCACCCGCATCTGTTTCTCACGGCCGATACTCCAGGCGGTGCCATCGAAGACTTTGGCAAACACGTCCACCACCAGCACCCCAAGGTCCGTGGCGGTACGCTTGACCAGGTCCAACTTGCTGATCCGCCAGGCGTCATTGCGCCGAATCAGCACCAGCGCCACTTGCCGGCCGTGGGCCAGGACAATCTCCTGCGCCGGCACGGCGAAGTGGAACAGCGTGTTGCCAAACTCATCAATTACCACCGCGCCAGCTTCCCCGAGGGCCAACAGGTAGCGGCTATCTTCAAGCGCAACCGCGTCGTGGGTCCCTCGATTGCCTCGGGCTGGCACCCACCACTCCTGGGTCTTGTCCGCCTGGCTCAGGGGGACGACGGCAGAGCGCTTCAACGCCTGGCCGGGCAGGTCCGCCAAGAGCAGTTTGTCCTTGCTCATTTTCACCAGCGCCTGCAACTGCTGGTGGGTCAAGCCACCCTCGCCACTGAGCTGGTCTGCCACGATCGCATGCACCGTGGCCCCTGTGAGCCAGGCCAGCGCACCCGCCTCGGCCTTATGGGCCAACAGCGTCTGGGCAAGGGCCGCGCGTTCACGGCCGCGCTGCGGATCATTGCGCAATTGCTCGACCCACGGCCCGTAGGCATGCAGGGTTTCAGGCAGCAAGATGGCGCGCTTGACCAGCGCATCAATCGCCAACCGCCCGCCTGCCGCTTCGGCATTCAGCAGCCATTGCGCCGCTCGCCCACGCTCGGCAGGCAAACTCCAGATCACTTCCACGGCTTGCAGCCACAGGCCTTTTTCGGTCAGCGATTGCGCCCATTCAAGACGCAAGCGGTTGGCGCTTTTAGGCGACTTGGCCTGGAGTGCCAACACCGCTTCACCGAACGCGTTATCCCGGCGCGCTACCGACAATGCCTGCTCCCACTGCTCTGCCAGGCACAGCAAGCGCACGATCACGGCAGCGGGCATGTCCCAGGCAAGGGCAAGGTCGGCGGCCTGCTGATAGCGACCGTGTTTTTCCAGGTAATCGAGCGCTTCCTGGCGCACTTTCAGCAGTTCGGCCAGCACAAACACCGCTTCCTCGATGCGCCCTTCACGGTCCAGTCGCGTGAAAGTCTGGCGGTAGATCTGCCGCAAGTGGGCCTCCAGGCCCTCCTCGAACAGCATCGCGCGCCGCGGCCCGCTTTGCTCGCTCAGGCGCAGGTCCTGCCGGCGCTCCGGGGTGCCGAACATCTGCTCGCTACTGCCGTGCTCGCCGCCCAGCGGGATGGCGTGGCGCAGGGCTTCGGCAAAGTCGCCGTCTTCGAACATCTCCAGCATGCGTTGCATATAGGCGGCCTGACGCTTGCCGTACAACGCCGAAAGCTTTGAATGCTGGGTCAGGCGGGTCAGCCAGCGGCGCCAGGCGGCAGGTTTGTGCCCCACCGGCGTGGCACGCGGTGCGATACCTTGGGCCGCTTTTGCTGGGGGCGGCGCCGCCACGCCAGGCGAGCCGCGACGCAAAAACTTGTTCAAGCCCATCAGCAGCGCGGTAAACACAATCGCGCCCACCAGCGTGCCCAGGATCACCCCGCTGAAGTCCTCACGGACGGGGGGCGGCAACGGAGAGAAAGCCTGCTGCTTGCCATAGCTGGCCATCCAGATCAGTGCCCCCACCAAGGCAAAGGTGGCGCCGAGTTTCAAGGCGGGAAACGAGACAGGCTCCGTGGGATTCCATGCGCTTTTGCCGGGAGCCGTGGCTCTGGCGGCAGGCTGTTGGGGAGCGGCGCGCTGACGTTCAATCAAGGCCTGCATGATCCCTTCCCGCTCCGGACTGACTGCCCCCAACGGCCCGCCGATGATGGTCCGCACGTCGGTGACCCGCGCCTCGAACACCGGTTCGGCCAGGGTGGCGTTGCAGTCGTAGGTGTCGAGCAGCGTATAGCCGCTGATATCGAGCCACTGCCCCGGCGACAGCGCCTGGGCATCGCGCAACAGCAAGGCCTGCACCTGACTGCCACGCACCAGCCACACATCCGCCGCCGGCAGGGTGTGCAGTTCTTCCGGGGCCAGCAGCGCCGAACACAAACCAGCACCCTGGCGAATCAGCGGCCAACCCGCGAGGGTTTCGCATTGCACCGACAATGCAGTGCAGAAGCGCAACAAGTCACCTTCGGCAAACCGGTAGGCACCGGCACCTAACTGCCAGTGTTCGAGGATCAAGCGTTCGCGCTCTGACGCGTCGAAGCGTTCACAGGAGAACCACAGCCCTTCAATCTGTTGGTGGCCGGCCAGTACCGGGCGGCGAATCAACGCCTCATTGCGCTCAAGCATCGCCGCCTTCCTTGGTGTGTTCGGGCTCTTTGTCGCATGTGACCTGCAGGCGCAAGTCACCCGACGCCACGTGATACACCAGCAGCTCGCGGGAGCTGGTGAGGACCGCAAGCAGACCACTCATGGGGCAAAAGCTGTACCGGGAAATAACATCCGAGGTGGTGAAAAGCAGTTTCTGCTGCCCGTTGCTGTAAAGGCCGATAGCGCGCTGGCCGGCGTTGACCAGCAGCAGTGACGGTTGGTCCTTGCCCACGTCCAGCAGCAAGCCGATGGCTTTCCAGCCAGAGGCCAGGTCGATGTATTCCTTGATGACCGGCACAGTTTTGGGAGTGATCACGTGCCAGCTTTCATTCACACCCTTGGACGTGAGCAGCGCGCAGCCGCCGAAATGACGCCGCCACAACGAGTTGCCGGCAAACAGCACCTGGCTCACGCCTTCTGCCACACTCAGCGCGTAACTCTCAATCCTGGCCTCATCTGCCGCCGCCGACTGTGCAAACAATCGCCCGCCGGCGTTACGGACATAGGCCAGGGTAAATTGATCGACCCTGGCCAGGCCCAAAACGCCGCTGGCAAGTTCATGGGTCTGGCGCGGCTTTGAACGGTCCAGCGCCTTGGCCCGGTCCGATTCCCAGTAAGCCAGCCGGCCCTGGCTATCGAGCAGGTAAACACGCTCGGCGTTAGGATTGCGCAGCCAGGCGACTGGCAGAAACGTCGCGGTACCCGGCGGCAGCAGCAGTTGCTCACGACTTGGTTTTTTTACCGGGGCCAGGCCGGGAATATTCCAGAAAGCCAAGGCCTCCTCGCTGCTCAACACCGCGCCGAGTTCGCGACTCAGGAAGGTCACCGCCAGCGCATGCTGATAAGAGGACCAGAGTTGAGTGCGTACACTCAAAGGCTTTTTCTGATTCGGCGACGGCAGCTTGATCACTGCCATCCCGGGCTGATCCAACAGACGCAAGGCCACATAGTTGCCGGCACCGGAAATCACCGGAGGCAACGTCAGGGCCACCCGAGGTACCTGAGCGTTGATCACGGGCGCCTCTGCCGCTTCACCCTCGAAGCGGCCCTTGAGCAGTTGCAAGGCTTGGCGCTCATCCGGCATCGGTAATTTCACCTGCCGTGTTCCCCCGGCCCGCAACTCAAACGAGAGGCTTTGCCCGTCAAGACTTCGTTGCACATGGGCCCGGTGGGTGCAGCACGCCGGTACAGCCTCAGGCAGGCGCTGGCCGACAAGCCAGCATTCACCGACGGTCTGCGGCTGTTCGGCCATCCAGTCACGCCAGGCCTGCCCATGTTGCTCACTGACCACTTCATAGGTCCGGGCGTTCAGCAGTTGCTTGAGGTTCGACGCAGCGCCCAGCTCATACAGCGCCGGTTCACGCTGCAAAATACCCCAGCGCAACTCGGCCCCGGCCTCCGCCGCGCGGCGCGCCAACAGGATCAGCAACGCCAGATGTACCAGGCGGGCCGCACCCAACTGCAAGGGGCCCGCGTCGAACAGCACGACCATCAACCGATTGGCTTCCCGTGCCCGATACTGCGGCGCCAGGAACATATGCTCACCGACCGCCGCCCGGCGCAGGAACTCATCGGGTACTTCCTCAGCCAACAACCACTCGCTGGACAGCAAGCGCTCATAGGGTCCACGACGTTGCAAATCACCCAGCCCATCGGGCTCCGGTACACCACCTTGTTGCCGGCCACGCAACGGGCCGAGCAGTGGGTTGAGCCGGCCCAGCAGGTCGGCGAACAGCGGCAAGTGGTCCGGAGCAAACCATTCCAGCCATTGGCTCCAGGGTTGCAGCGAGTCTGGCAGTTGCATCAGTGGCCCACCCAATAAGCGGCAATCCGCTGTAAATGTTCAGGCGTCAGCGGCAATTGGCGGTCCAGCGGAATCACCGCCTGGGGGCTGCGCCACACTAACAAGGGAGCACGTTTGAAACCCACGGCGAGTGCCTGGCCCAGCACATCCGCCGGCACGTCCGGCTCCCAACTGGTGGGCAACCACAACCCCGGCGCGCCGTCCTCGGGAGCGGCATATTCGACGCCGTCGACCCACGGCAAATCGTCGGCCACGCCGGACACCACCAACACGTGCGCATTGGCGGTGGCTTGCAGGCGCGCGGCCTGTTCGGCGGGGATCAGCAACAGCCGCGCATGCAAGCGCCGCGCAGCCTCGCCCCAGGCCACGGCAGCACGCGGTTCAGCGGGCGAGCGGCGTGAGCGCCAGCCCCAGGTGTGAGCCGCAGCCGTCATGCTATGGGCGTCAGCAGATGGGTCAGTTTCTCCCGCGCCTGCTGCAGCGACTCCGGCATGGTCTGGCTATTGAAGTTGGCGTCGATCTCTCGCAGCAGGCTTTCCAGCGCCGGGCTCGCCGGTGGTTCGCTGCGGTTCAGGTAGTCTTCAGCCGTTTCCAGCAAGCGATTGAGCCGTGACATCGGCTGCAAGGTCGCCTCCTCCACCGCGCTGAACAGATGGCTATTGCTGGAAGCGGCGAACAGGTCCCGCAAGACCTCGCGGCCATGCTGCTGGGTTTCCTTGGTCGGCAACACATACAGCAACGGCCACAAATCCGCTTCGCTGGCCTCAAGCCGGCCACCGAGCAAGGCCGCCGCCGCGATCAGGCGCTGGGATTTGACGATGCGCCGGTCCGACAACGCAATGCCGGCTTCCCGAAGGCGGCGAATCGCCTGGGCGAGTGCCGGGCGCACGAGGGTCAGGTCAACGTTTTTCAGCGCCTGGCCGAGGGTGTCCAGTTGAGTCAGCCCAAGTAACTGCTGGACCGGCCGCTGCTCGGACTGCCAACCACCGGCCAGCATGGCTTCCAGTTGGTTGTCCGGCACCGACTCGACAAACAGGTGCAGCAGGAAACGATCACCGAAGGCCGCCAGGGCCTCGTCGTCCGGCAGGCCGTTGGCGGCGCCCACACAGACGCGCAACGGGCAATGAATTTGCGTATGGCCACGGCGAAAGCGGCGTTCGTTGAGCACCCCCAACAAGGTATTGAGGATCGCCGTAGAGCCGAGGAATACTTCATCGAGAAACACGATATCGGCTTCCGGCAGCATGCCGCTGACGTCGGTTTCGACGGTGCCTTCCCGGAGTTTTTTCAGGTCTACCGCGCCGAACAGTTCCGACGGTTCGGTAAAACGCCCGAGCAGGTACTCGAAATAGCGCCCGCCCATGGACTGCGCCACTCGCCGCACGACCGCGCTTTTGGCGGTGCCTGGCGGACCGACGACGAGGATGTGTTCCTGGGCGACGGCGGCCAACACAATCAGCTCGGCCAACTGTTCACGCCCCACCAACCCTTCAGTCGCCGCGCGGACGGCATGGCGAATTTGTGCGGCAGCGCTCTGCAATGAAGCGATCATGGGTGTCTTCCCTGAAACCAAAGCGGGGAATTTTGCCTGAGGCTAAGGTATTAGCAAAGTATTGTTACATCATCAGGAGAAGGAGTTTTGCCATGCAGCTCGACGGTTCCTGCCATTGCGGCGCGGTTACGTTCAGTCTTGAGAGTGCTCATCCCTACCCTTATCAGCGGTGTTATTGCTCGATTTGCCGCAAGACCCAAGGGGGTGGCGGGTATGCGATCAACCTTGGGGGGGATGCCAAGAGCCTGAGGGTGCGGGGGCGCAAGTTGATTTCGGTTTATCACGCGCGGATGAAAGGGCCGGGGGATAGTCGGGCGCATGCGAGTACGGCTGAGCGGCATTTCTGTTCGCAGTGTGGGTCGGGGTTGTGGTTGTTCAGTCCGGAGTGGCCGGAGTTGATTCATCCGTTTGCTTCGGCGATTGATACGCCGTTGCCGGTGCCGCCGGAGCATACGCATTTGATGTTGGGGTCGAAGGCGCCTTGGGTTGAGGTGAGTGTTCGGCCGGGGGATCTGGAGTTTGAGGAGTATCCGCAGGAGTCGATTGCCCAGTGGCATGGGCGGTTGGGGCTGGGCTGATGGGTGTATATCCGTTGCTGCGGTAA